>CAZJBB010000094.1:2009-11689 GCA_964543995.1 uncultured Bacteroidales bacterium | reverse complement strand
TAGAGCGTCAGCTTCCCAAGCTGAAGGTCGTGGGTTCGAGACCCATTTACCGCTCATATTAAAACTCAAAGCCCCAGGTTTAACATTCTAAATGATAAGATTTGGGGTTTTTAATTTGAATATGTTCTTTTAAACTTGCGCCTTTGAACTAATCAACAATACATGAACTATCTATTAGCGGAGAACATCAGCAAATCATTCGGCGACAAACAATTGTTCAGCAATCTTACTTTTGGTATAGAAAAGGGCGACAAAATTGCACTGATTTCCAAAAATGGAGCCGGTAAAACCTCCTTACTCGAAATATTAGCCGGGATGGAACCGGCTGACGAAGGGAAAGTGGTCCTCCGCAATGGCATTCATTTGGCATATTTACGACAGGAACCGGATTTCCCGGAAAATGCCACCGTTTTCGATGCATTGTTTCAATCGTCTGATGCTATGGTAACTGCGGTACGAAATTATGAGAAAGCATTGCTGCATCATGATTTGGCTGATTCGGCAGTACAGCAAAAAATATTGGAAGAAGCGACCCAACAGATGGATCAACTGCAAGCTTGGGATTATGAAAGCCGCATGAAGGAAATTCTTAGCAAGCTTCAAATCAGCAATATTGAGCAAAACGTTTCTGAATTGTCGGGAGGTCAGCGAAAAAAACTGGCTATGGCCAGTGTGTTAATTCAGCAAGCCGATATATTATTGTTGGACGAGCCAACCAACCACTTAGATATTCATATGATAGAATGGTTGGAGGATTTTCTTTCTACAAGCAATCTATCTATTTTAGTGGTTACACACGATCGTTATTTCTTGGATAATGTGTGCGATATGGTGTTGGAGTTAGACCAAGGTCAGATATATAAATATCAGGGCAATTATTCATATTTTGTTGAGAAAAAGGCAGAAAGAATCGAACTGCAAGAAGTAGAACAGCAAAAATCAAGAAGTTTATATGCCAAGGAGTTGGACTGGATTCGTAGAATGCCCAAAGCCAGAACCACCAAATCAAAATCGCGCATCAGCTCCTTCGATTCCATTAAAGAAGCCGCATTTAAGAAAAGCGAAAAAGATTTGCCTTCCCTTAAAGTGGAATACAACCGCATTGGAGGTAAGATTATGGAAATTCATAATCTTCATAAAAAATTCGACCAATTGAACATTGTAGATGACTTCACTTATACTTTTAAAAAAGGGGAGCGTATTGGTATTGTTGGAAGAAATGGTACCGGAAAATCCACCTTATTGCATTTACTCGAAGGAAATCTCAAACCCGATGCCGGAAGAATCGTGTTAGGACAAACCGTGGTCATGGGGCATTATTCTCAGGGTGGATTGCAAGCATCTCCTGATAAAAGAGTCATAGACATTGTGAAAGAAGTGGCAGAAGTGATTCGTATGGAAAACAAATCCGAAATCAGTGCTTCTCAGTTTTTACGGCAATTTGGGTTCACTTATAATATGCAGCAAAATTATTTTGGTAATCTTTCGGGGGGTGAGCGAAGACGACTTTTCCTTTTGCTAACCTTGATGAAAAACCCAAATTTTTTGATGCTTGATGAACCGGCAAACGATTTGGACATTTACACCTTAAATTTATTGGAAGATTTTCTGCTGGATTATAAAGGCTGTTTGGTGATCGTTTCTCACGACCGTTTTTTTATGGATAAATTGGTGGATCACATCTTTGTATTCGAAGGGGATGGTAAAATAAAGGATTTCTATGGAAATTATACCCAATACCGCGAATATTCAAATAAGTTGGTGGCCGAAGAAAGAAAAAAAGCCAAGCAACTTTCTGATAATAAGCCCCGAATTAAAAATGAGTCAGCCCCAAAAACCAAGCCCAGTTTTAAACAAGTAAAGGAATTTGAAACCTTAGAAAAAGAGATTAACCAGCTGGAGACAGAAAAAGAGGATATCAGCCTAAAAATGTCTTCGGGAGAATGTAGCAATATCGAACTTATTCAGGCATCCCAACGCATGTCGGAAATCATGGATTTGATCGAAGAGAAGTCTTTCCGGTGGCTTGAATTGGGAGAGCTGATGGAGTAAAAAGGAGAGGGTGAAGGGAAAAGTTCACCCTCTTGACTTTAGACGCTAACGCGTATTTCTTGTATTGGCAAAACGCCTCTGAGGATTTGCATTAACAGCAGGCTTGGGTCTTGAATGACCTTCGTTTCTGTTTCTTTGTTCTTGTCTGGGTGCTTTTACCGGATGATGATCCATCAATGGGAAAGGATGGCGATCGACCACAGCAATCTTTTTAGCAATCAACTTTTCAATATCTTTTAAATAAGGTTTCTCTTCTGCATCGCAAAAAGAAATGGCCGTGCCCTTTGCGCCTGCCCTTCCGGTTCTCCCAATGCGATGAACATAAGTTTCGGCAATGTTCGACAACTCAAAGTTGAAAACATATTCCAGCTCATCTACGTCAATACCTCGAGCGGCAATATCCGTAGCTACCAATACTCGAGTCGTTTGTTCTTTGAAATTATTTAAGGCCCGTTGACGTGCATTTTGAGCTTTATTGCCATGGATGGCTTCGGCTTTAATGTTATGATGTATCAAGGTTTTCACCACTTTATCCGCGCCGTGTTTGGTACGTGTAAAAACCAAAGCCGTTTTAATTTCGGGGCTTTTCAGTATTTCTAACAATAGGGCATTTTTATTTCCTTTATCTACGAAATACACAAATTGTTGAATAATATCTACGGTTGAGGAAACCGGGGTAACGGAAACTTTTTTAGGTTCGTGCAAAATAGTACTGGCCAATTTCACGATTTCGGGAGGCATGGTAGCCGAAAAGAAGAGCGATTGTCGTTTTTTAGGTAAGGCTGCTAAAAGCTTTCTTACATCATGAATAAAGCCCATATCGAGCATGCGATCGGCTTCATCTAAAGCAAAAATTTCTACTTCACGTATGCTTAAATATCCCTGATTCATCAGGTCCAGCAAACGTCCGGGAGTGGCAATTAAGATATCGACCCCTGCTTTTAAGGCTGCAACTTGGGGATTTTGATTTACCCCACCAAAAACTACGGTACTGGTTAAACCGGTATGGCGCCCGTAGGCTTTAAAACTTTCGTCGATTTGTATGGCCAATTCACGAGTGGGCGTAACAATAAGACTTCTAATTTTTCTTCTTTTGTCGTAGGATTTATTGGCACTTAATAATTGAAGAATGGGGATGGCAAAAGCCGCTGTTTTTCCGGTACCTGTTTGGGCACAGCCAAGGAGGTCGGTGCCTTGTAATACGATAGGAATGGCTTGTTCTTGAATGGGAGTTGGGGTAATATACCCTTCCTCTTGAACCGCTTTTAAAATGGGTTCAATAATTTGTAATGAATCGAAATACATGTTGGAATTTAGTAATAAGAAATACGATTGACGGAATTGTCAATTTTTGCAAAGGTACTGTTTTTAATTGATTTACAAGCCATTCTGTGTTTTCGCCCTTTGTTTTGTAATAAATCACCAAAATTTTCACAATGGATGAATGTAAAAGTATATAATTATAAATGGAATAGAAACCAAGTAAATTGTAAACGTGACATTTTTGCGAACCTAAGTTAAAAGCTTAATATTCAAATTTCTGTGTCTTGAAATCATTTGTATTAACAAGCCTTATCTTAACACAATAGGTATTCCCATTGTATGAGTTTGTAAAACCCATAAATCTTAGGATAATAGATTTATTAGTTGTTAATAATTGGGTGACAGGCTATTTTTTTCAATATCTTTGCCTATAGTTGTGGAGAAAAATGTGATAAAGGGCGAATCCCAGAGGAGTTAACTTTATTCTTGAAATTTGTCGGTTAATCGTGAATTTAAAATATAACCTATGATAAGAACAATTCTATTGCTGATCGCTTTTTCTCAAATAGGGTTACTACAAGCCCAACAAAAAACTTCAAAGCCGATAAAAATAAAAGACCTAAAGAACTTTAGCTTTATTCCGATGGGGAAGTGTAAAATAGGCTCTACAACCTCAGATGTTCATGCATTTTACATTTCGAAATACGAAGTGAGTAACGAAGAATACAGGGAGTTTCTCAACTACCTGAAACAGCACAATGAAACCGAAAAATTAGCTGTGGCGCAAATTGACACCCTCAAATGGAGAACCAAGGATGCATTTAATGAACCTTTAGTTAAATATTACCACACCCATCCGGCCTACAATATTTACCCGGTGGTAAATGTGAGTTATGAAGCAGCTGTTTTGTATTGCCAATGGCTTACTCAAACCTATAATCAAAAACATTCCACTGAAAATTATACGGTTGAGTTTCGCTTACCCACCCAAGCTGAATGGGTTAGGGCTGCCCGTGGAAACTCAAGCTTTTTGGATTACACTTGGGGAGGACCCTATATGCAAAATGCAAAAGGGGTTTTCTTGTGTAATTTTCGCCGATTGAGCGACAAAAGTATACATTATAACCCCGAAACAAAAAACTATGAAGTCATTAGTACTCCAACTTATTACGATGCAGCCGATATTACAGCGCCTGTATCATCCTATTATCCAAATGAATTGGGTTTATATAATATGTGTGGAAATGTGGCTGAAATGATTTCCGAAAAAGGTATCGCCCTGGGGGGCAGTTGGAAAGATACCGGATACGATGTACGCATTGAAAGTACAGCCAATTATACAGAGCCTAGTCCCACAGTGGGGTTCAGACCCATGATGACCTTTATTGCCAAATAATCTATACTCCGGAATGCTTTCTGATCTGCTATTGAAAGCATGCATTTTTGATAAAATAAAGAAAAATTCGATATTCATTTCATATAACAAACACCGAATATGTATAATTTTGAAAAAAATGAAAGTGGAAGATGAGTTGTTTTAAATGCTGTATTGTTTTTATTTTGTTTCCACTGGTTTTATTTGGCTGCAGACCTAACCCTGAAGATACCGTTCAACGATCTTTTTGCTACTGGAAGAGTTCTTTTAGCATTGATTCTACAGATGTAGCTAATATTAAAAGAATTGGGATTACCCATTTTTACCTTCGCTTTTTCGATGTGGATTGGGATGTTGTCACTGCCAGTCCTAGCCCTGTAGGAAATTGTAATTTCGATTATCGGTATGGGATTCAAACGGACCTTACGCCTACCGTTTTTATAACCAATGCGGTATTTGAAAATATTAGCGATGAGAAATTAGAAGATTTCGCAGCACATTTTATTTCGAAAATCACCAAAATGAAGGATGATTTATTTAAAAAGGTGTTGACATCAGGCATTGAATGTGATTCAAATTATAAGCAGCTCGAAAATACATTTCCCGGTAATTGGTCTGTTCGTAACGATTACATTGACAGTACTTTAAAAAAGATTATGCCGGAATATTTCAAGCGCAATAATGAAATATTGATTGACTGCGATTGGACACGATTAAGCATGAAAAAGTACTTTAAGTTTTTGTCTTTACTAAAAACCAAAATGCCGGATTGTTTCATTACTTCCACCTTACGACTTTGGCAATATCGTGATTTTAATTTGGCAGGAATTCCACCGGTTAAAAAATGTTTGTTGATGTGTTACAATATGTCGGATCCCAGAAAGTACGAAACCTCTAATTCCATTGCCAGTGCGGAAGAGTTCAAAAAGTACTTTAGCAAATCGAAATATCCTTTAAACTTGGATATTGCACTGCCATTGCATAGGTGGGCCATTTATTTCAGGGGAAATTCTTTTAAAGGCATTGTAAACGGGATTAGCGAGGAGGAAATCAGCAAAAACCATTTATTGTTCGAGCACATCAATGAAAACAGGTATAGGTTCTTGAAAGATACTGTAATACAAGAAGTATATTACCGCAATGGGGATGAGTTCCGATTGGAAGAAGTGGATTTCAAAACCCTTTTAGAATTTGCAGAAATTATTAAAGATCATATCAATATCCATTCAGGAACTAGAGTTAGTTTTTTTTCGTGGGATGCAAGTTTTTACAATCGTTTAAATCGAGAGGAGTATAATGAGATATTGGGTGCGTTGGGTAAGTAGTTTGATGTTGCTGCTCAGCTTCACAACTTTGAAAGCTTGTATTGATTACCCAACAGGAGAATATACCCGCTTGAGTTCTTTTTATTGTATTCCTTCCGGAATGCAAGCCTACATGCCGTTTATATATACTTACAGCCGCTATTATTGCTCTGAATCTGACCCCTTTAACACCGAAAAAGAACAGATACTGGACGAATGGCAAAACGAAATAGGACCGGAGGTTCCACGCAAAGACATTGAATTGATCTTGTATCAAGCAAGTCCCAATATGTTTTTGATGTCGTATTTATACACAAAGTTGAATGTTACTTTCGAAGGCAATCGTTTTGTAGATTTCATCACAAAACCTGAACACAAAGCCTATCTGGATTATATAGTCAGCATGAAACAAACAGAATATATTGAATATTATTTATCCGATCGCTGGACTGAAAATTATAATGAATGGTTTAACATTGGCATTCAAAGCCATTTGTTTAATATGTATTGCAATCTCTTTTTAGAAAAGTGTAAAATTCAACTTCCTTTGACTCAGCTTCCATTTCTTAAAGTAAGATATCATTATCAGTTGGCAAAAATGCTGCTAAAAAGGGGAAAATACAAAGAATGTGAAGAAGTTGCGCGAAATTATCTTTCCTTAAACCCCAAGAGTATCTTAAATAACGGAATTTTGCATTATTTGGGGGTGTGCTATTCTTCTTTAAACGACAGTGCCCAAGCGAATGTGTACTTTGCTCGCTCTTTTCGAATGGGTAACGAAAGAAAATTCAGGAATATGCAATTGTATTATACCTCCGATGCTTGTGTGCAGAAGTCTATTTTGTTAACCCAAAACAATTCCGAAAAAGCCTTGATTATTGCTTTATCTGCCATGCGAAACCCCGGCCATGCCTTGGTTCAACTTAAGCAAATTGCAAACTTAGATGCTCAAATTCCTGAATTTTTATTTTTGATATACCGTGAAATAAACAAGTTTGACGATTGGATTATTACTCCGGTGTATACGAATTCGGCTCCCACCATATCCAATGCGTATCAATCAGACAGCGTTTTCAGGAAAATCATTGCTCAGAACTTGAAAAACGATAAACAATATGCCCAAGAATTTATGGATTGGTTGGGAACCATAAAAAACAGATTCACAGCAAGTTCAAAACAGTATTTAGATTTGGCTTTTGTACATTTGAACCTACTTATTGAAAATTACTCAAAGGCAAAGAAGTGTTTTAATAGTATAAATATTCAGTCGGATAGCACCTATATTGGTAGCTATAAAGAAGCGTTGATGTATTTGAAAATAATCAGTCCTCAGTTCAACAGTGATGATAATTTAAATGCATTAACCAAATTAATGAAGGAATTCGAGCCGGCGGCAAAGTATGATCCCCTGCAAGCGAAAATGCTCTCCACCCTAAACACCATTCTTGCTTACAAATTGAATAAACTAGGGCGAAATTCTTATGCTGCTCTAGTTCGATTAAAAGGCGAATTATATGCCGGTTTCTCAGACTTATCAAATAATTCGGATTTCGAAAACAATCGTATTATCGATTCCCCTTCTTATTTCGACCCAACAGAAAACCATAAAATTGAGTGGTTAAACCGAAATGCTAGCATTAGAGATATTGATACACTTATTCAGCTGTGTAGGAATAATCATAAGATGTTTTATCAATCCTTTTATAGCGACAGTAATTTAGGGAGTGTTGATTTGTATCTCGACCTTAAAGGAAATATGGCTTACCGCTGCGGAAAACTCTCCTTAGCAAATGAAAGTTACAAGCAAATGAATCCTGAATACTGGAACATGGATGAATTTAAAAGTAATATGTGCGAAGATCCTTTTGTTCCGAAATACTGGCCCACGAAAAGGAATTTTCATTACCATTTTGACAAAGCTGTGTTTACCAGCCAATTATTGAATCTGGAAAAAGAGAGCCAATCAAAAAACAAGGATATTGCAGCGGCTGCACTCCTGAAATTAGGCCACGCTTATTACAATTCAACCTGGTGGGGGAATGCATGGATGATGTGTGAATATTATCGGACCTCTGTTTTATATAGCATACCCAGCCAGGAAAGTGACGTAGCTGACAAAAATAATCCATATGATAATTGCTCCTTTGCAAAAAAGTACTACCTCTCGGCCCTGAAATGCACTAAAAACAAGGAGTATCTTGCGGTTGCCACATTTATGCTTCATGCCATAGATTTAAACAATGCTCGATTGATTTACGAACAAACTCCTTATCATAAACGACCTCGTGAATTTGTGTACAAAACCCATTGGCTGGTACAGTTTGCTCAAAAATTTCAGGAAACTGAGGTATATAGGAATTATCTTTCAAGTTGTACTTATCTGACCGATTATATAAAAAATGGGCATCTGACATTTAACTAAAGCCTTTGTTTTTCATCTTTACCACAGATGAAGAGGTTATTTATAATAAACAATATCAAATAATACCATTTTGAATTTAATAATCATCCAATTGAATTATCCTAAAATGCCGATGTAATAGATGTTTATTGCAATTGAGCGAAGCGAAATAGGACTACTACATATATACAATCGGTATAAAATACATACGTCCATTAGTTTTAACATCAGAAAAACAGATTAAGCTAAGAAATAAGTACTTTTGCAAACTTTTAATGAACTAAATAATTCTAACATGATAAACATATCCGACAAAGTTTTAAACCCTGATGTGGTTAAAAAAGCCATCGAAAGATTCAAGGAAAGAAAAATTGTTCTTCCTACCTTTGCTCAAATGAGAAATCCGGAATTGGTTCCCGAAAAAATTAAAGCAACACTAAAGACCATTGGTTTATGGGATTTGCATCCTGCAAACTTGTTTCGTATCAGCTGGAAAAACGAACCCATTCCCAAAGGAGGCTTATACGGAGATGTAAATTATATTGAAATTCCATCTGAAATTACAGGTGTTAAAGCAAGAATTGTGTTGCTGGTTGGGAAATATTTTCCAACAGGAGCTCATAAAGTGGGCGCCGCGTATGGTTGTTTAGCTCCTCGTATTCTAACAGGAGAATTTGATCCTACATTTCATAAAGCGGTTTGGCCCAGCACAGGAAATTATTGCCGTGGCGGGGCTTTTGATTCCTATTTAATGGGAGTAACGGCCGTTGCTATCTTGCCTGAAGAAATGAGTCAGGAACGTTTTTCATGGTTAAAAGAGATCGGAGCTGAAGTAATTGCAACCCCTGGTTGCGAATCAAACGTTAAAGAAATTTACGACGCTTGTTGGGATATTCGCGCCAATCGACCGGATTGTGTTATTTTCAACCAGTTTGACGAATTCGGAAATCCTTGTTGGCATTACAATGTTACGGCTCCGGCAGCAGAAGAGGTTTTCAACAAACTAAAATCTGCCAATGGAAAACTGGCAGCCTATGTTTCTGCAACTGGTTCTGCCGGTACTATCGGTGCTGGGGATTATTTGAAAAAACAATTCCCTCAGATGAAAATTGTGGCTTCAGAAGCCTTGCAGTGTCCTACCCTTTTAAATAATGGTTTTGGTGGCCATAGAATTGAAGGAATTGGAGATAAGCATGTTCCTTGGGTACATAATGCAAAAAATACAGATATGATTACCGCTATTGATGATGAGGATTGCATGCGTATTTTCCGTTTATTCAACGAA
>CAZJBB010000094.1:0-1909 GCA_964543995.1 uncultured Bacteroidales bacterium | reverse complement strand
GTTAAAGATATGGAAAAATGCTTATTGGGTCAAGGAACCGATCATTTGAAAGAACTCAATTATTACGACCGTAAAGCCATTCACAATCTCAAATATTTTACTTGGGTTGAACAACAAGCCAAAGAAATCGAAGATTTAAATCAATTATGGTATGACCGCGGTCTTTGGGATAAAATGTTACAGCAAGCAAATAAGTGGGACGAAATGATTCAGGAATTTAATGAAGCAACCGGGGTTTTAAAGTCATTGTAACTATTTGAATTTAATATGAATTCAAAATTTATGTATGAATGTATTCACTGCGGGAAGCAAATTTCCGGTGAAGAAATCGTGTATCTTTGTCCTGATTGCAGCAGTGATCAAAAAGCGGATCAACCTCCTTTGGGTGTGTTAAAGGCTTTATATGATTTCGATGCCCTCAAAAAGTTTTCATTTAAAGAACTTCATAAAAATGACTTTCTCGATTTACTTCCTGTAAAAAAGAAGGAAAGCTTTAGTTATTTGAAGGTAGGCAAAACCCCTCTTTATCAAATTGAAACGCTTAATAATAAGAAATTGTCTTTTCAATTGTTTTTAAAAGATGATGCTCAAAATCCAACTTTTTCTTTTAAAGACAGGGCTTCTTCCATCGTTTCTGCATTTGCTAAAGAAAACAACATCAGTGTTTTAGCCGCAGCTTCTACCGGAAATGCAGGTTCTTCTTTAGCCGGAATTTGTGCATCACAAGAACAAAAAGCCATTATTTTTGCTCCGGCCGCAGCTCCTAAAGCCAAACTCACTCAAATCGTAATGTATGGGGCTACTTTAGTGCCAGTGGATGGAAACTATGATCAAGCCTTTGATTTAAGTATTGAAGCTTCAAAACATTTTGGATGGTACAATAGGAATACTGCCTTTAACCCTTTAACTATTGAAGGGAAAAAAACAGTTTCCTTTGAGCTTTTCGGACAATTACATGAGCAAGTTCCGGATAAGATTTTTGTGCCGGTTGGAGACGGTGTTATCATCTCGGGAGTCTATAAAGGATTTGAAGATTTGCTTCATTTAGGATTGATCTGCAAAATGCCTGTGATTGTTGCTGTTCAGGCTCAGTGTAGTTGTAATATTGTTCACAATTTGGGCACTTCAAGTTTTGAATCCATTCCTTCAAATACCATTGCTGATTCTATTTCTGTGGATATTCCGCGAAATTTTTATATGACAAAACAATTCCTGTCAAAATACGCAGGGGAAACATGCATCGTTAGTGATGATGATATTCTCAACGCTTCGGCAGAATTAAGTCGAAATACAGGAATTTTTTCAGAACCTGCTGCCGCCGCTGCTTTTGCCGGAATGATACAGTATAAAGAAAAGGGCTTATGTAATGAAAACGAAAAAGTAGTAGTTTTACTTACCGGAAGCGGATTGAAAGATTTGAATTCAGTTCAGAAAGTCATTTCAATACCTCAAGCTGTTAAGCCTGAAATAGAAAGTGTTGTTGATTTTCTTGGTTTGTAAACTGCAGATATTAAACTATTTATACTGGTTTTTACATTTTACTCAATACATTGAGTAAAATTACTCAGCGTATTGAGTAATTTGTTATTTTTGCTAAAATCTTTTCTATGTACGAAAGAAAGCAGTTGCAAATTCTGAAAACAAGATTGCAAGAATCAAGAAAATTCATTCAGGTAATCTTAGGTCCCCGGCAAACAGGTAAAACCACTTTAGTGAAACAGCTGACTCAAAGTATTGCTGTTCCATGGATTTTTGTGTCAGCCGATGATGTTTCCACTTCAAATAATATATGGATTGAACAGCAATGGGAAAATGCTAGAATAAAATTACATGCAGAAAACCCACCTTATGTTGTTCTAATAATTGATGAAATACAAAAAATCCATAATTGGAGCGAAGTAGTTAAAGC
>CAZJBB010000093.1:0-11703 GCA_964543995.1 uncultured Bacteroidales bacterium | reverse complement strand
TGATGAGTTCTTGAAATTTAGCAGTGGCAATTTTTATGACTTCTGCCTTAAAATCAGCACTAGAGCCTTTATAATAGGCTTTCTTCTCATCCGAAACCACAGTGATTTTCTGTTGATTTAAATCAAAAATCACAGTCAAATTTTTAGTGACTTTTTTCAAGATATTTTTCTCTACATAAATGGTTTCGTTGGAAGAGGCGCCCTTTGCATCGGTGTTTTTTTGAACGATTACCCAACCTGCAAAAACCGGATGCAGTACTAAACCTATAAAAAATGTTAAAATGAATTTTTTAGTCATGAAAATGAATTTTTGAAGACTATTTCAACCAAGTATCGAACCACCTAAAAAATTCTCTTTGCCAAAGAATGGAATTTTGAGGTTTGAGTACAAAATGAGATTCTTCAGGAAAATACAAAAATCGGCTGGGAATGCTTTGCAACTGAGCTGCATCAAATGCTTGCATACCTTCGGTAAATGGAATCCGGAAATCATTAGCACCATGCACCACCATAATAGGTGTATCCCATTTCCCGACAAATTTATGAGGAGAAAGGTCATAAATTTTGGGTTTGTTTTTGTCCCAATAAGCCCCCCCTAAATCATGATTTGCAAACCACATTTCTTCGGTGGTACCGTACCAGCTTTCCAGATTAAACATTCCACAATGTGCTAAAAAGGCTTTAAAGCGTTTATTGTGGTTTCCTGCCAACCAATACACTGAAAAAGCACCATAACTGGCTCCTACACATCCCAATTTAGAAGCATTTACATAAGGTTCTTTGGAAATAGAGTCAATGGCAGACAAATAATCTTTCATGTTTTGACCTGCATAATCCCCTGCAATTTCATCGTTCCACTCTTGCCCGAATGTAGGCAGCCCTCTTCGGTTGGGTGCTACCACAACATAATCATTGGCGGCCATGATCTGAAAATTCCACCGATAGGAAAAGAATTGACTTACTGCGGATTGAGGTCCTCCCTGACAGTACAATAATGCCGGATATTTTTTAGTTTTATCAAAATCGGGAGGAAAAATCACCCAAACCAACATCTTTTTATTATCGGTGGTGGTAACCCAACGTTCTTCCACCTCGCCCATTTTTACATGGCTAAGCAATTCTTTATTGGTGAAACTGAGTTGGGTTTCATTATAACTTTTCTTGGTTTTTTCAATTTTAAAAATCTCAGTGGGGAACGACATACTCATTTTGCATGCAAACAAACCATTTTTCCCAACACATAATTCAGTATAATCGTGTTTGCCAGTGGTAATCTGATTAATTTTATTTGTCTTTAAATTGACTGAATACAATTGGTAGGTTGCATTGATCCCGCTGATAAAATAAACCGTATTATTGTCCGATGACCATTTATAGTTTGAAGAACTTTGATCAAAATTCAAAGATAAATCCGTAGAAGTCTTGCTAGCAAAATCATACAACATTAATCGATGTTTATCCGACTCATACCCGGGGGTTTTCATACTGCTGTAAATTAACTTTGTACCATCAGGAGAAAAAACAGGATCCTGATCATACCCTAAATTCCCTGAAGTCAGATTTTGGGTTGCTTTCGTATCTATGTTGTATGCATAGATATCTGAATTTGTACTTAAGGCTTCTTGTTTGCCATGCAATTTCCTGCAAGTATACACAATGGTTTTGCCATCCGGGCTCACAGCAATTTGCTCCATACCGCCATCAGGTGATAAAGGAGCATCAAATTTTTCATCTTTCATAATATCGGCAATTCCGTTAAGGGTATTGCTTTCATAGTTAGCCACAAAGACATGACTATACGAATAATCGCTCCAACTATCCCAATGTCTGTAGAGTAAATCGTCAATAATTCTGGCATCTGCTTTGGGTAAATCCTTATACGTATCTCGAACGGTTTTATCTAATTTCACCCTAGCTACAAAAATAATGTGTTTTAAATCAGGTGAATATATAAATCCATCCACTCCCCCATCCACTTTACTGATTTGAATTTTATTGGTCCCATCCGGATTCATCTCCCATATTTGCATTTCACCTGACTCAGCCGATAGAAATCCTATTTTTTTGCCATCCGGTCGCCAAAGGCCATTGATTTCCGAACCTTTAAAGTCGGTAACTTTTTTAGGTTCACCCCCATTCACCGAAAGCACATATAAGTCTCGATTGCCTTTGTTGGCTTCGATGTTATAATTGGTAACACCATATAATAAGGTTGTATTGTCAGGCGAAAGCTGAATATCACTCACTCTACCCAATTTCCAAAGAAACTCGGGTGTAACTTTATTTTGGCTGTGGCTGAAATGCGCTAAGAAAACAACCATCGTACTTAGCAAGAGGGTTCTTAATTTCATATTGTGTATTTTAAATGATTTGGTAAAAATAAAAAAAAGCTGAAACATTGCTGAAGATATCCGGAATGAATGTGTAAAACCAGCTCACATTTGTGCTTTGTCCAAGAAACAGAATTCAAGCGGTTGTTTTCACTAAAATAAAGTAAATCATTGCAAATCTGCACCTAACGAAAATATATTGCTGCTTTCAATAAAATAAAATACTTTTGATTCATGAAGAAATGGGTTAAACGCTTTTTATTCTTTTTTGTGATGCTGCTGTTATTCTCGCCTTTGATTCAAGAATACAGCGGTTTAATTAAGTTTAAACCTGTTTTTGGGTATTATCATCAAAAAGAAAAGCCAAGACTTTCTTACTTTAGTTGGAACCGTTGGTTTAGCGGACAATTCCAGGACACCTTACAAGCAGCCATGCAGGACAATGTTGCCTTCAGGGAATTGCTCATCCGCTTAAATAACCAACTGAAATACAGCTTGTTTGCCAAAACAGACATGCAAAATATTGTTATTGGAAAGAATGATCATCTCTATGAAGAAGGTTATATTTTAGATTATATTGGGAAGAATTTTGTGGGTAAAAACTTCATCGACGAAAAACTTAGGAGAACCAAATGGGTTCAAGAATATTTAAAAAAAGAAAAGAACATTGACTTGCTTATCGTCTTTGAACCCGGGAGAGCCAGCTTTTTCCCGGAATATATTCCCAACGCCTATCACGCAGAGCAAAAAACCATATCCAACTATGATTATTATTCCAAAAAGTGCAAAGAACTAAACATCAAACACTTGGATTTAAACGCTTATTTCCGCAGCATTAAAAAAACCTCAAAGTATCCTTTATATCCTAAATTTGGAGTCCATTGGAGTTCCTATGGAATGGCTGTTGCCGTAGACACCTTGTTGAAATTCATTGAGAACGTCAGAAATGTGGAATTGAATCATTTCGAATGGAAAAATTTACACTTTAGCAATCAGTTTACCGATGCCGATTGGGATATTGAAATGCTGATGAACTTGATGTGGAAACTCAAGCAAGTGGATACCATGGCTTACCCTCAAATACATTTTGAAAACAATAATGGAAAAACAAAACCTGATGTTCTTACCATAGGAGATAGCTATTGTTGGAGCATTTTCGACGCCAAAATCCCGCACAACCTTTTCAAGAACACCGACTTTTGGTACTATAACCATACCCTATACCCCAATTATTGGGATGGAAACCATACCGTGGAGCAGCTCAACTTTAAAGAAGAAGTGGAAAAAAGACAAGTGTTGTTGGTGATGATTACCGAACTGAATCTCTACAATGCCTTTTGGGGCTTCACCGACCAGTTGTATCATTTATATAGCAAAGAAGCAATCCCTTCTCCTTTTTATGAAGCCAAAACCCAATGGATTGCTAACGATAAAGATTTGGCTATAACCCGAAAGCAAGCCGAAATGTATAAGATTTCGGTGGAGCAAATGTTGAATATAGGTGCGTTGAGGAATATGAAATTACCTTCTCATTCCGGATTATAGCGACTAAATTAGGGAAGGAATATGAAATGTAGTATTTCAAAACAAGAATCACTTGTATTATTATTAACACAAGTGATTGATTTTAAATGTTGTCCGATCAGGTTTCGAACCTGAACTCTTCTGATCCAGAATCAGACGTGTTGCCAATTACACCATCGGACAATTAGGCTGCAAATATACATTATGTTTTATTTCTTGCGGAAATTTTAAAATTATTTAGCTTTGATTTGTCTATTTCAAAGAAAATATTTGCCCGGTACAGCATTTTTTTTCAATTTAATGGATTCTTAAAGGGAAAAATCACTACTTTTGAAAAAAATAATATATATGAGGAAAGTTATATTATCGATTATTGGTCTCATTTGCACATTATTAGCCTACCCTCAAGGCTTGCAAAATTATGGAACCAACATCGTGGTTACCAATGGTGGTTTTGTGTATGTGAATGGAGATTACAGAAACTCAACTTTGGTTACCGATGGATCTATTGATTTGAATGGTACCATGATTGTTCGTGGCAATTTTATTAATAATGCTGCCAATGGCGTTTTCGTCAACGTAGAACCTATCCCCAATGGTATTGTTAACATGAACGGAACCAATCCGCAAGCCATTGCCGGAACAGGAGTTACCGGATTTGAAAATCTTGAATTGCACAATTCCGATAAAACTTTAACCGCCAATTTCACGGAAGTGAATGGCATCATGACTTTAGATGCTGTTTTAAACCTTAATTCTAACAGAATTACAATGAACAGCAACAATCCAAATGCGATTAACTACGTAAGCAAATACATACTAAGCGAAACTTTACCTGCAGCCGGTTATGGAGAAGTAAGATGGAATATTGGCAGTAATTTAGGCACTTATAATGTCCCTTTTGGAAATGGATTTGGTGCTAACAATTTAAATGTTACCCTTTCTACACTTACCCCCGGAAACCCTGCTACCGGTAGCATCACTTTTGCAACCTATCCAACAGTACCTTCAAACGGTCCACTTCCAACAGGTGTTCTCAGTTTAAATGATTTATTGTCTTTAAATACAGCCGATAGGTTTTGGATGGTTAAACCTCAATACAATACCAATCCAAACATTGACTTGGCATTGACTTATACCGATATCGACATTCAGCTAAATTCGGGAATTATTGAATACCTGCTAAAAGGAGCCAGATGGAACCCGGCAGTGAATTCATGGAGTGACATTGATTTAATGGGAACTTGCGATATTTTTAACAAAAGGGTTATCATGCCGAATATTTCAGGAAACGATTTTCATTCATTTTGGACTTTGTCGACTCCTGTGATTATCCCTGACATTTATATACCAAACGCATTTACGCCTAATATTGATGGTAGAAATGATGTTTTTAAACCGGTTTCTTTAGGCTTTGAACCTTCATCTTATTATATGGTTATATACGACCGTTGGGGAGAAGAATTATTCCAAAGCCTTGACATGACTAAAGGTTGGGATGGCACCATTCGTACTACCGGCATACCCGCAACACTTGGGGTTTATGTTTGGTTAATTAAAGCCAAAACAATTACCGGAAAAGAATACATGTTTAATGGTCATGTAACCTTGGTAAGGTAAAAAGTAAAATCTCTTTGGTGTTTCCTTTTAAAATTAGCGTGAAGAATTTATCTAATCACCTGAAATTCAATTAACCGAATAGGTAATTCAGTTCAATTACAAACCTAAAGAATTTACTACCAATTCGGCAATATCCAGGTTAAAAACCTCTTCTTCTTTGTTTTTGTATTTCAATCCGTCGGTGAGCATAACCATGCAATAAGGGCATGCAGAAGCAATGATATCAGCACCGGTATTTAAGGCTTCTTCGGTTCTTTCAATAAATATTTCTTTATTTCCTTCTTCAGCTTCCTTGAACATTTGACCACCACCGGCACCGCAACACAAAGCGAAACTTTTATTTCGTTTCATCTCAAGCAAAGAAGATGATATTTTCGACAAAACGGCTCTTGGGGCAGCATATTCTTGATTGGCTCTTCCTAAGTAACAAGGATCATGGAAAGTAAGGGTTTTATCTTGATATTTCCCCATATCGAATTTCAATTTCCCATCGCTGATCAGTGTTTGCAATAATTGGGTATAATGCAACACTTCATATTGCCCACCCAAATCGGGGTAATCGTTCTTAAAAGTATTAAAGCAATGGGGGCACATGGTGAATATTTTTTTCACTTCATACATCTTGAGTATTTCAATGATGGTGAGTGCTTGCATCTGGTAAGTCATTTCATTGCCTGACCTTCTGACCGGGTCTCCACAACAGGTTTCTTCTTTTCCCAGCA
Source organism: uncultured Bacteroidales bacterium (assembly GCA_964543995.1). Taxonomy (GTDB): domain Bacteria; phylum Bacteroidota; class Bacteroidia; order Bacteroidales; family CAIXTV01; genus CAIXTV01. The sequence goes on along the minus strand of CAZJBB010000093.1, from coordinate 5,507 downwards.
CAGCATAACTAACACCACAATGCGCCAATATTTTTGCAAAAGCACGAGTTGCTTTTTTAAATCTTTCGTCAAAAGCACCCAAGCAACCCACCCAAAAGAGGTATTCGGGTTTTTCGCCTTTGGCAAAAACTTCTGACATTATTGGGACTTCCATTTTAACTTCTTCCATGACCTTAAATTTATATCAATGTGTTTTATGCTTTATTATATGATAAATCATTAGCCCATAACATTCTATCTTCAGAGGAAAATTGCCAAGGAGCGCCATTATTTTCGACATTGGTAAACATGGCATTTAATCCACTGGGAGCAGCCGCTTCTTCCATTACCAAGTATCTTCTCATATCCACAATTAAAGTAGGATGATTGATATTGATGGGACATTCTTGGGCGCAAGCATTGCAGGTTGTGCAAGCCCATAATTCCTCCGTAGAAATGTAATCTCTAATCAAGGACTTATTATCGGAAAAAGACAAGCCATTTTTCACATATTGAGGTCCAATTTCATTCATTCGAGCACGAAGATTCATCATCACTTTTCGAGGAGAAAGTTTCTTTCCGGTAATATTAGCGGGACAAACGGAAGTGCATCTTCCACATTGAGTACATGCCAGTGAATCGAAATAATTCTTCCAAGTAACATCTTCTACATCCTTCACTCCAAATCGAGCAGGAGCTGCATCGGTATTAGCAGGAGCAGAAAAGGCAGTTTCCGGGTTCATCATCAGCTTCACTTCCCGAGTAATGCTATCCATATTCGGCAGTTTGCCTAAAGGTTCCAATCGGCTCAGAAAAACGTTTGGAACGGAAAGGAAAACATGAAAATGCTTGGAATAGGGCAAAATGTTGGCGAAAGCAAAAATCAGCAAAATGTGCATCCACCAAAAGAACTGGTATCCAACGGCATTCCCTTCGCTATTTCCTATTAAACCGGCGAAAAAGCTGCTTACAGGGTATATACCTTTAACTTCAGAAACAGGAATGGAAGCTAAATAGTAGGTATTCATTCCCAAAAGGGAAAACATCAAAAGCAAAATGATGCTTAAAGCCAAGTAGGCATCCATGTGATTTTTGTGCGTCATTTCGATTCCGGTAAATCTTTTTATGTGCAAAAACAAGCGTCTTCCTATAAAGAGCATGATAAAAATCAGGATTAAAAACGCAAATATATCCCCTGAAGCGAAAATCACATTATAAAAAGATCCCATAAAGCCCAGTGATTTTTCAACTCCAAAAAGGCCATCAATTACCATTTCAACACTTCCTATTAAAATCACACAAAAGCCCCAAAAAACCAAGGCATGCATAAGCCCTATTAAGGGTCGTCTGAAAATTTTAGTTTGCACAAAGGCAACTTCCAACATTAAAGAGAATCTTTTAGGGAGGTCTTTAATTGGAAAGGGCTTAGTGAGTTTAAAAAAAGAAATAAGTCGAAGGCTAGTAAAAGTAAATATGCCCAAAGTAGTAAGTAAGGCAATTAAAAAAACAATTTGTTTAATCATATTAAAATTATTCAATTATTTGAGATTAAAACCATGTAAATATCAGAATATCTATTCTTTAGCTGTATTCATTCACATCCAATTCTCCAATTAATGCCATATAGCCATTCATTGCCAAAGACTCCATTTCTCCATCTCCCGGGTAAGTTCTAATAAGACCAATATGCTTAACTCTGGAAGAAACTTCATCTACTATAAAATTGCTATAGGCCAAACCGCCGGCTAACAAAATACCATCCACTTCGCCTTTAAGCACAGTACTCATAGAGCCAATTTCTTTTGCAACCTGATAGGCTAAAGCAGTAAAAACAAGTTCTGCTTGTTTGTCCCCTTTATCAATTCTACTTTCAATTTCAATAGCATCAGATGTTCCAAGGTAGGCAATTAAGCCCCCTTTTCCTTTTAGCTTTTTCAAAATTTCCTGTTTGCTAAACTTCCCTGAAAAGCACATTTCCACCAGTTGACCGGAGGGGACTCCTCCACTTCTTTCCGGCGACATGGGGCCATCGCCATTCAACCAATTGTTCACGTCAATAATTCTTCCTTTTTGATGCGCTCCAATCGAAACCCCTCTGCCAAGATGGGCAACAATAACATTGATTTCTTTATAATTCCTGCCAATTTGCTTTGCGAAATTTTGTGCAACCGCCCTTTGATTTAAAGCATTCATAAGGCTGCGACGAGGCAATTCCGGTACCCCGGAAATTCGTGCCACATCATCCATTTCATCAACATAGGTTGGATCTACGATAATCGCCTTTATTTTAGGGCCAATTTCTTTAGAAATTTCATAGGCAATTAATCCACCCAAATTGGATTCATGCTCTCCCAAAGGGTTTTTAATATCGCGAATCATGGATTTATTTACCCTATACACACCACCCAACACCGGTTTTAAAAGTCCGCCCCTGGCTACCACGATATCAATTTCTTTTAACTCAATTCCGGACTTAGCTATTTCGCTAAGGATCATGCTCTTCCTATATTCATACTGGTCGGCAATTCTTTCAAAAGAAGTAAGAATCTCCAACTGATGCTTGATGTTGACCAAAAACACTTCTTTCCTATTTTTAAAAATAGCGATTTTTGTAGAATCGGAAACAGGGTTAACTACTAAAATTAATTTATACATACTAAAATGATATTATTTTGAAAAAGCATTCATAAACAGTTCTTTTTCAAATTCAAACACAACCAATTAACAGATAAGAAGTTAAAATACATTTAATAAACCTTCTTAGATACTCAACAAAAATAATAAAACTATTTAAATATCATATGAAATTAACAATTTAACCTACTTCATATTTATTTTCTAAGCCCATTTGATTCAGTAAGGTGTTGATTTCCTTTTTGAGTTCTATCATTTTCAACTCTCTACCAACAAAATAACCGTTCAATATAGAAAGTTCATTTGTTTTTTTAAGAAGTTCATTTTCTTTTTTTAATATCTCAGTGATATCGTGGTAAAAAGCAAAAAACTGACCTTGAGCAGGGCGAAACTGCACACTACAAATCAAGTCAATGATACTTCCACTTTTACATTTATGCCTTGCGTGAAATCGGTCATATCCAAAAAGCTTCACCTTTCTCATATGTTCCGTAACTTCATTTTCGGACTCTTCCGATTCAATATCTTTAACATTCATTTTAAGCAACTCCTCCTTTGTATAACCCAGCATTTTTGCATAAGAATCATTAACTTCTAAAATATTGCCATTCAAATCAAGAATCCAAAATCCTTCTATGGCCGTTTGCAAAATAATTTTATACTGCTGTTCTTTTTCCAACAGAGCCATTTCTTTTTCTTTTCGTTCGGTAATATCTATATTAACCCCATTTAAAGCAACAAGCTTGCCTCCCTCAAATACAGGAACAATATTATTTTGAACCCATTTATAAGAACCATCCGGAAAAGTAATTCTCAGTACACATGTTAAAGCTTCTTTCTTTTGCTCAAGCTCCACAAAGCAATTATCAATAATATGCCTATCTTCGGGATGAACCCTATTTCTAAAATACTCAAAAGTGGGCTCTATTTCGTATGGAGATAAACCATACCATGCATAAGCATTCTCGGACCATGTATTTTTGCCCGTTACCACATTATATTCCCAAGTACTGAGTTTTGCAATTTCTTGTGCTTTTTTTAATGCATTTTCGCTTTCTTTAATTTTCGTTTCACTTAAAATTCTTTCGGTAATGTCTTTATCGGCTCCACGGTAGCCAATCATTTTACCTTCAGAATCATATATAGGAAACCCATTAGTTCGTAAGCAAACTAATGAACCATCTTTGTGAAGGTTCCAATTTTCTAAATCAACAATCGGTAAGCCTTCCTTTGCAATTTCGTTAAACATTTTACGAGTATTTTCAGCTTCTTCGGGAGGCATAAAGTCAAAAGGGGATTTGCCTATCATTTCTTGTGGAGAATATCCTAAAATTTTCTCGACATTTGAAGTGCAAAGTGTATAAATACCATGTGCATCCACTTCCCAAATCCAATCAGAAATACATTGAATGGTTTGTTGATTGCGTTTATTTGCTTCCTGTTGCGATTCACTTAACTGTCTTTCCTTTAAGCACTTAAGCCCAGTACAAGTAATCATTTCAACAAAATCTTTTATGAAAGCCAAATATAAATTCAATTTTTCAGGAGACCAAATGGGCACTTTATTTATGGCTTCCAAATAGTTATCTTTCTGAAAGTTGTACTTTTCGGCTTGCATTTTAAAAAACTCCAAATCGGGCTTTTCAAAAAAGAACTGTCCTGTAAAGAAATTTCCAAGATGAACATTATCAATAATTACCGGTAAGGCTGAATCGATTAGGCCATGAGCACATTTATATGTAATGAAAGGCTGGGCTTCTCCAAGGTGCTCAATTATATAATGATCACTTTTAATGCATTCTTTTTCACTTAAGGGGTTTTTTCTGTGAAATATAGTACAGGCTTCTTGCCAGTTCACGGCCACCAGAATTTTCCCATCATTGTCAATCAAAGCAGAAGGAAAAGGATAGATTTCATTTAAACTATCCAGGGTTCTTTGTAGTAAAGAAACATCTATTAAGTCTTCTAATTTGTATTGCATTTCAGCAAGTTTTATGATCATTCAAAATTAACAAATCTTTGGTTTGTTTCAACAAAATCGCAAATTTTCGATTCAATTTCATTTTTATTTACTTTTGCTTCAAAACATAATATGTTTAAAAAGAAAAACAACCCTTTAGCTCTTGGATTCCTCTTTTTAGTTCTTTGCTATTTTATATCGATGCATACGGCATTTTCGCAGGATGAAGATAGTGTGCAAACCATTAAAGGACGCATATTGGACAAAGATTCTAAAAGTCCTTTATTTGGTGCTGTTGTGGTCATTGTAGATTCGAAACCCTTACTAGGGAACATTAGTGATATAGATGGGTATTTCAAAATAGAACATGTTCCTGTTGGAGACCAAAAAGTAAAAGTGAGTTATGTGGGTTACCAAGAGGTGATTCAAAATGTTTCAGTAACTTCAGAGCAAGAAGTATTATTGAACATACAATTGAGTGAAAAGGTAAACAACATGAATGAAGTGGTTATTTCCGCTAAATTAGATAAAGACAAAGCATTGAATACCATGGCAAGTATCAGTGCCAGAACCTTCAGCATGGATGAAGCCTCCAGATATGCCGGTGGGATCACTGACCCATCGAGAATGGCACAAGCATTTGCAGGGGTTGCAGCTACTTCTAATGGAAACAATGAAATTGTAGTTCGAGGAAATTCGCCTCGTGGATTGCTTTGGCGCATTGAAGGGGTTGAAATTCCGAATCCAAATCACTTCAGACAGGACGAAGGCGCCACCGGTGGAGGGGTGTGCATACTGAGTTCCAATATGGTATCCAATTCCGATTTTTTCACAGGTGCTTTTCCGGCTGAATATGGGAATGCCTTATCGGGTGTTTTTGATTTAAACAGATCGGAAGAGCGTCGTGTAGGGAAAGAGTGTTCAGAGCCGTGTA
>CAZJBB010000092.1:0-11756 GCA_964543995.1 uncultured Bacteroidales bacterium | reverse complement strand
AGATAGCTTCAGGTGACTGGAGTTCAGACGTGTGCTCTTCCGATCTTAATTTGATACAAACCAAAAAGTTTTATCGGCCCATACAATTTCGTCTTCATACTCAATATGAGTTTCAATTCCAGCTGCTTCACGAAAACGCTTAAGATATTTTTCAGCAGCTTCTACGCCAAATTTTTCATGCAGGGTTTTACCCTCAAAATCTGATAATTTTCCGTTAAGACTTTGAAGGGCTTTATCATTGAAAAATTCGATTTTCCCACTCATATCAAAAATTCCTATACCAACACCGCAGTTTTGAACAAGCAAGCGGTATTTTTCCTCACTGGCTCTGATGTGATCCTCTGCAATCTTTTTTTCAGCCAATTCCCAAATTTGATTCGCCAAATTTGAAACAAGAGATATATGAATCTCTGAATAAACAGTTGTGCGGTTCCCCACCCCAATAAGGCATTTCACTTTCCCCTTTCGGACTACAGGTACCACCAATTCCCGTATTACAACAGCATGACCTTGCGGTATTCCTTTCTTTCCTAAATGGGATGCATAATCGTTATGAATGATGGGCTTCTTTTCTCTCAAGGCATCGGCCCAAATGCCTGCTTCATCTATATGATAGTGCTTCAGCGTATTCTCTGCATCGCAATAGGTGCTTTTAGTTTGTGTAGACCAATTTTTAAGCACCAGTGTTTGCTCGTCCTCTTCTACAAAATGGAAAAACCCTATTTTGCTGCCGGTTAAAGCTTCTGCTTCGTTTAAGGTTTCTTCAAGCAGTTCTTCCAATGTTGCGTTTTCCGAAAATTGAATTAATCTAAGTTTTGCAAAATTTAAAATTTTCTCATTTCTTTCTTGTGTAACATCCTTAGCTTGTACAACAATTCGAATGCACTTTCCTTCTTTATCTTTTATGGGGATAATTTGGTTTAATAACCATCTGTCATTCCTTTGATCTTCGAAAATAACCGCTTCACCACTTGAAATGGCTTTGTCAACAAATTGCTTCCGGTGTTCGTAGACATTCTTTGGAAAAAGCTCCTTAATGTTTTTGCCGGGAAGCTCACTTTCTGTGAGCCCAAGTCTATGGGCTGCAGCTTCATTTCCCATAACAAGAGTATAATCGGTGGTAAGAAAAAGAATGGTGTCATAGGTTGCATTATAAACGGTACGTAAGTTTTCGAATGTTTCTTTTAACTGCAAGCTTAACAATGTCCTCTCTGTAATATTCTCATGCAGAAACACAAAGCGTTCCGCTTCTCTATTTGCATTCATTAATGGAAAAACAACGGCTTTAATCCACAAGGGGTTGGAAGGTAGTTCCGGTACCGCTTGGCTTACATCATAATTTAAATCGGGCAGGTGAATGACTTTACCTTGTTTTAAAAGTATCAAATCTGATTTTGCTTCAGGATACCTCTTTAGTAAATCCTCGAAAATAGAAAAATGAGCAGGGGGGATAGAACCAAACAGAGACAAAAATGCAGGGTTTGTATATAATGTGTGTCCTTTTAAGTCCACAATCTGAATAGAAATGGGATTCTGAATAAACAATTCATGCAAGGCTTCATTGGTTTTTTTTCGCTCGGAAATATCAATGACGTTTGCCAGCCATCCTAACTGTTGCTTTCCATCGGTAAAAGCTGAAATGATCATTTGAACCGGTATTCGATGTCCTTCTTTATTCATAAACACCAATTCAAATCCTTCGACGGGTGCCTGACCACGGATGGTTTTTTCAAAAGCATCATTTATGGCACTTAGCTGTTCGGGAGGCCAATACGCATGAGGAGGCATCTTTCCCAGCAGTTCTTTTTCTGAAAATCCGAACAACTTACAAAAGGATTCATTTACATAAATTTGGTTTCCTGATTGATCAACTACCGCAATACCACTTAATAGCGACAATTCTATCGCTTCGCGAAAAGCTTTTTCTATGACTAGGATGTTTTCTGCTTGTCTGATTTCGGTTACATCGAATATGGTAAGCATACACTTGTTCCCATTTTCGGAATATAAACCTTTCAGTATGATGTTTTTTTCGATATTATTCGATCCAATATAGCTTAATTCACATTTTTCTTTACTTTTTTTCTCGAATATTTTATTCAGGAATTCATGAAACAATACGTTGGATCCATCCGACATGAAAATAGCGAAGGATTTGCCTATTAAATTTGCTCGTTCTTTTCCGAGCATATCGGCTGCCCTTAAATTCAATTCAATAATATTCCCATCTTTAGTTAATGACAGATAACCGGAAGGAGCAAAATCATATAAATCGCTGTATTTTTCTGCTGTAATTTCTGCTTTTTCTTTTGCTAAAATAAGCTCCTCGTTTTGTATTTCGAGTTCTATCTGATGCACCTCGAGTTCATGTATAAGCTTCAGAATATCTTTGTCTGAATGTGGATGGTTGCTTTTAAGTATGAGTTCGCTTAATTTTTTTTTGGCTTGTACTGATTTTGGGTCGAGTTTTTTCATCATGGAGAATTTTATTCAACTGTCAATTTAATTCATCAATATCATAAAAAAAAAGGTTTTTACTCGAGATGTAAATATTTCTTATTAATGAAAAAGATTATACATAAATTTGGGAAAATTACAAATTTAAAACACACAAATCGCTACTTATTATGAATTTGTTTTTCAAGTTTATGTTATTATACGGAAATTACCCTATTTGGTAAAAAAGCAGGCTCGATATCCTGCTTAAAAAAAATACGGAAAGCATAAATTAGCAAACTATTTTCTGCTAAACCAATTTTTCCATGAGTGATTGCTTTAAGTTAATAACTTGGCCTTAAATAATGTCAGGAGACTCATATTGAAAGCTAATTACTGAATTTTCAATACAATAGCGGATTAATTCAGCATCGTTCTTTATTTTAAGTTTTTTATACACCTCAGTTTTGTGTCTGGAAACGGTACTTAAACTCGTATTTAATTCGTCTGCAATTTCTTTAGGGCTTTTACCGCTGGCTGTCAACATGAAAATTCGAAAATCTCTTGGAGATAAGCTTTTGTGTGGTTTTAGTGAACTGTTATTGATAGAAGATGCAATTTCATCACTCAACGTATCGCTAATAAATTTTCCTTTTTGGTAAATGGTTTTAATGGCTAATACCAATTGTTCCAATGCGGTTCCTTTATTTGAAAAGCCATCTGCACCGGCTTGTAAAATTTGAATCGCATTTTCATCTTCAGGGTATATGGTTAAAATGAGTATTTTAATGTTAGGGTTCATTGCTTTAATTTCTTTAATCAAGCTAATGCCATGTTTTTTAGGCATGTCTAAATCCAAGAGCAGTATGTCAAAGTCCAGAAATTTTATTATTTCAAGGGCTTCTTCTCCATCGCTAGCTTCGCCAACCACGCTTATGTTATCCTCTCCTTTTAAGATCATTCGGATCCCTCTGCGGATAATTTCGTGGTCGTCAACAATCAAAACTTTAATCATAATTTGAGTTTTTTTGAGTTATTTATTTATAGGTACCATTACCGTAATTTGAGTTCCTTTTCCGGGGGCGCTTTTAATGTCGATGCTTCCGCCCAGCAATACCACTCTTTCTTTCATTCCTAGTAAGCCAAAGGAAGTGGTTTTCTTTTTTTGGCTCATATCAAAACCAATTCCATTATCGCTTATTTGAAAAAAGTATTGTGTGGGCTGTTTGTAAATGTTAATCTCCACAATGCTGCCATTAGCATATTTATGGGTGTTCGAAAGCGCTTCCTGAAATAACCTGAAAAGCGCAATCGATTTGTTGGCATTCATTTTTAATTCAGTGATATTCGTTTCAAGGATGCACTTTATTCGGTATCTTTTTTGATACTCATGTATATAATTTTCCAGAGCACTGATCAGCTCAAAGTTCTCATTTTCCTCTAATCGCAGACCAATCATTACTTTCCTGGAGGTTGCATTGGCTTTTTCAATGAGGGATTGCAAGGAAACAATATTTTCTTTCAGTATATCCGAATAGCTTAGGTCATTAAAATTCGAAACCTTTTTGTTTAGTATGCCAATATCAAATTTAATGGCTACTAAAGTTTGTCCTAAATCGTCGTGGATTTCTCTTGCCAACGAAATCCTTTCTTCCTCTCTAATGTTCTGAAGATGACTTGCATACAATTTCAATTGCTCTTTCGATTCGTTTAACATTTCAATGGCTTGCTTTTGAGCTGTAATATTATTGATGCTCGACATGATATAGGGTTCGCCCTTCAATTGAATAATTTGGGCTGAAAACATTCCAATAAGGACTTCTCCTCCTTTTCTTTTGAATTGATATTCGCGAAATGAAACTTCTATTCCTGATTTTAGATCAGCAACGGCTTTTTCTCTTTCTTTTGGATGTAACCATAAGTCCAATCCAATGGTGTTGTTGTTTTTAATTTCTTCAGACGTATATCCAGACATCTCAATAAAAGCTTGATTGAATTCAATAAATTTTCCTGTTTTCGGATGTGTAATAATTACGGAATAGGGTGAAGTTTGAAAAGCTTTTGAATATCGCTCCTCCGTTTCATACAGTGAAATTTGGGCTAGTTTTTTAACAGTAATATCTCTGAAATTAATAATCACGGCTTCAATATTTGGATTGTTTAGCATATTGGTAAAAGTGGTCTCAAGCCACTTCCAGTTATGATTTGAATCGGAAATTCGGATTTGTATGGTTTTTGTTTTGTTCGGATTTTGATATATATATGCTAAGGTTTCCAGAGCCAAAGACAAATCATCCGGATGCGTATATTCTCTTGGATTTATTTCAGTTTTATTGGATAACATGAACCCAAACATGCTGTTGGCATAAGGGTTCACTAAGGTGATTTTTCGATTCTTGTCCAATAAGGCAATTCCATCAGGTGCTTTTTCAATTAAGGCCTTATAATGCATGTTTAATCTGAAAATATTTTCTTCCGCTCTTTTTAAATTGGTGATGTCAATAGAAGAGGAAAGTATCCCCACCTTACCATCGGGCAAAATAATTTTCGATTCCTTCAAGAAGAAATATTTTATCGATCCATCCGATAGCTTGTTTTTTACCTCCTGCTCCAGAACTTCTCCTTGTAGAATCTTTTTGATATTCTCATTAATTTTTCGTTGATCTCTATGCCCTGTTAATATTTTAATGTGTTGGCCTATAACTTCTTGCTTGTTGAGTAAAGTGGTTTTTTCAAACTCTTTATTTACATCTATGATGACACCTTGTTCATCAGACACTACAATATTAATAGGAGAATGATTGAATAAAATCCTAAAACGCTTATTGCTTTCATTCAATTGGTCGAATGCTTTCTTTTGTTCTGTTATATCCTCAAATATTGAATAAACTTGAACGGCATACTGTTGATTTTCAAGAAATAATGGGATTGAGCTTAAATTCAGCCATCTGGTGTTTGCTTTTGGTGGATTCTGCAAACCAACGATAACATTGTTGATTGCTTTTCCCGTTTTGAATGCTTGAAAAACCGGATAGGTTTCTATCTTAAAAGGACTGCCATCTTCATGAATGGCTGCCCAATTCAAATTATTTATTGAGGAGTGGGTGAGTTGTTCTATGTTTAATCCCAGTATCTTAATAGCTGCAGGGTTTGCTGAAATAATACCTCCTTTGTTGTCCTGTATAATCACACCTTGAGCCATGGAGTCAAACATCAATCTCATTTTTAGCTCATTTTCCCGAAGGGATGTTTCTGACTGTATTCTCAATTCGTTTTGCTGGAAAGATTCAATAGCATAAGAAGTAGTTTCGGCTATTTTTTCTAAAAGTAATATCTCGTCATTTTCGAAAAAATCTATTTCTCCGGAGTACAAATTGAGTGTCCCAAATATTTCTTTAGAGGATCTTAAGGGTAGTGCGATAACAGATTTTAAACCAAAAGCCAATGCATTTTCTCTCCATGGCTTCATTTCAGGGTCATTGTTGATATCCGACGAGATAATCGTTTTCCCTTTTGAAACTACTAAAGCCGAAGGTCCTTTTTTAACTCCTTTTCTGGATAGTGGAATGATGAGGCTCGTCGTATAATCTTTTGCGATTCCTTCAGCATGCAATACTTCTACATTGTTGCATTCAAAATTGGCTTTTCCAATCCATGTAAGCAAAAATTTACCTTCTTCGATGCCAATCTGGCAAATTTTTTGAAAAAGTTCATGCATTGAAACTGCCCTTACAATGGCATCATTCACATCGCTTAGCATTTTATGCAATCGGTCTAATTTGGCCAATTGTATCTCTTGGGATTTGCGTTTTGATATATCTTTATGCGTTCCAATGGCTCTTAAAGGTTTACCAAAAGCATCACGTTGCACTACCTTTCCTTCATCTAAAATCCATTTGTAGCTGCCGTCTTTGCATACAACCCTGTGCTCACAACTGTAAAAATCAGTTTTTCCTTCTAAGTGATCTTGTACTATACGAATGGTGTAATCATAGTCATCCGGATGAACTCGCTTACTCCATTCGTCTAAGGAATCCCCAATTTCGTTTTCCTCGAAGCCCAACATGGCTTTCCATTGAGTGGAATAAAATACTTTGTTTGTGGGAACACTCCAATCCCAAACCCCGTCGGTTGCGCCTTCTAAGGCATATTTCCATCTTTCTTCGCTAATTTTCAAATCCAACTCGGCTTTAAGTCTTTCCGAAATATCGTGTACAAGAGAATACAATAAGGTTTGGCCCGACACAACCACAGGGCCTGAGTACACTTCAACGTCTCTTATCACTCCTGATGCCAGTCGATGTTTAAATAAAAAATAATTCCGCTTTTGTGTCTTAGCCTTTTGCATCTCGTTGAAAATCTCTTCAGCACTCAAACAATTGATGGCGGAAATTTTCATGCTGCACAACTCATCGACCGTCCACCCATAAAATCGGCTGGCTGATGCATTTGCGTTAACTATTTCGCCTGTTTCCGGATGAATCAGCAATAAAATACTTTGGGTATCTTGGTATAATGCTTTGTACCAAGACATATTTTGACTCTCAAAGTCAACTATATTTGAACTATTCCCTTGCAATGGACTTTATGTATTGATGGTGTGGTTTTAATTTTTTTGTGTATAGGGCTTTTGATGAGTAATCCATTGACGAATATTAATCTTGTGTGGTTTTGATTAGAACCTCACAAGTGGAAGATGCAGGGTAGAATTAATAACGGTCTTGTTGAAGTATGTTTAAGAATAAATGTGTTTATTTAATAAAGGTGCCGGACAAGTCGTAATTCAATAGCTTGTTTTATGTTAAAAAATTCTTACTAAATCTTACGAATTCGTTAGATTATACTTGTTTTCAAATTTAATTAATACGAAGCTGTAGCGTTCAACATGGGGAGCTCCACCATTTTTTGTTGCAATACAAATTGGATGAGTTCTGCGTCGTTATGCAGCTTTAGTTTTTCGAAAATTTGGGCTTTAAATCGTAAAACGGAAGTGAGACTTACCGAAAGGTCTTTGGCAATTTCTCTGTTCTTTTTACCGGAAGCAATCATGGTGATGATTAAATATTCCCGATTGGTAAAAGACTCTAAAACAGGGAACTCTTTTTCTGTTTTAATTTCCAAGGCAATTTGCTCAGCAATTTTATCGCTGATGTACCTTCCACGGGTATGAATGGCGCGAATGGCCGCAACCACTTCTTCGATGGGAGCGCCCTTGTTTAAGTATCCTGAAGCGCCTGATTTCAAGGCTTGGATGGCGTAATGATTTTCAGGTGAGATGCTAAATATTAAAATTTTCAAATCGGGTTTAATTTTCTTTAAGTCGAGGATTAAGCTAATCCCGTTTTTCTTCGGCATCAACAAGTCCAATACCATGATGTCAAAATCGAGAAAATTCATTTTTTCAATAGCATCATCTCCATTTTCGGCTTCGCCTACTACTTTGATGTCCGTTTCTTCTTTAAGTAACATTCGCAGTCCTTGGCGAATGATTTCGTGATCGTCAACAACAAGTAATTTTATCATAATTGAGGTTTTTAGGGTATTTTCTTAATCTATCCATGTTTATTTCCTGTTTTTGGTCTTATGTTGTCGAATACTTACTAAGTTTAAAAGAGCGATAGATGTACTTTGCAAATATTCTTTGTTGTGTAATACCTGAAACATTTCATTAAAATTTCAGACAAATATATATCAGAAAATGACTGATTTTACAATACTTTGAGTGGAGTTTGTCAGGCACTCTTTTTTGACTGGAAATATTATTTTTAATCGTAGAAATCTTTCCGAAATGACCTCATAAATAATTTATATTTTCATGGTGTATCTTAGCAAAGATTGCAAAAAAAATATTGAAAAGTATATGAATATTCCTAAAAGCTTAATTTATCTAAGTTTTCGGGGTTTTATTTGTGTTTATTTGGCTTGAACTTTCTTAAGTCTAAATTGTTTTTCTAAAAGAATATTCTAAATGGAAATTTTAGCGATTTAATTTTATTTTACCGATAAAATTTGTATATATAATATTTAATTTTAGTCACGAAGTAATAGAAGTGTTAAATATAAATTAATATAGTTTGGTTGTGTTTTATTGTTTATTTATGTTTTGAATCTTAAAATATAGAAATTCAGTACATTACAAAATTAAAAAATAATATCTATTGTTATCACAAGAACAGTAATAATAGAAAGAAAAGTGCAATGAAATAAAAATTATTCACGCTGAATAATGCTATAATTTAAGCCTGAATAAAAAAAAGCAATTATTTTTGAAAAAAAATAGTAATTATTACGGAAGTTCAAAAAATTATTACTATATTTGTCGATTAAACAAGAAATATCATTATTTTATTAAAAAACCTATATGAAAAACGCAACCTTACCTTTTGAAAGACTGATTAATGTAGCAAAGAGCGCATTTGTTTTGCTATTGTTGTTTTTTGCAACCCTACCTACCTTGAATGCCACAACTTATTACTCCAGAGCAAGCGGAAATTGGAATTCCAATACTACTTGGTCTTTGTCATCCCCTAGTGGTAGTACTCTGGGTGCAGCTGTGGCTGCCGGTGTGTATCCTGTGGCAGGTGATGATGTAGTTATAGAAAGGAATTATACCGTTACTGTAAATGTGAATTCAGCCTGTGCCAGTGTGCTCATGGGACGCACTGGAACAGCAAGTACCGGTACTTTGACGTTTTCAAACTCATCGACTTTAACCGTCAGTGGTGCAGTTTACGTAGGTAACAATATCAGTGGAAGTTCAGGTACTATTACATTTACCAATGGCTCTCAATTAACGGCTGGGAGTTTAACCCTTGGAGGAAGTGTTTCAGGAGCCAATGGTACAATAACCATGACCAATGGTGGGACACTGAGTTTGGGAGGAGCTATCACTCTTGGAACTGGATCAAAAACGTTTACTTCGGGAACTGGAACGGTAATTTTTACCGGAACTACTACCTTGCCATCAAGTATATTCACTACTTTCAATAATTTAACGGTGAATGGGGGTGGAGTGACAGCCGGAACAAATCTTACTGTAAACGGAACCCTGTATTTACAAAGCGCCAATCCTTCTTCTACTAAAGGGGCTTTAGATATGAGTACCTATACCTTAAATATGGGAACCTCTGCTACCAATACCGGAAATGGAGACGTTACCGGTATAGTGAGTCGTGCTAGTATGACATCAATAGGTACTGTCTACACATTTGGAAATCCGAATACAAGCATTACATTAAGCAGTGGGACTGTTACTTCTGCTGTTGCAGTAAAAATTGGAATAGGAGCAGCCTCTTCATGGAAGAGCGCCTCTGTAAAAAGGACTTATGATTTTAAAAAGAGTTCCTCCGGAACGGTTACGGGTGTAGCTGCCTTAAAACTACATTACTTGGATGCAGAACTTAATGGAAATGATGAAAGTACCATTGTTGTTTGGAAACTCACTAGCGGTTCAAATACTGAACTTGGAATGACTACCTCTGATAATACGAATAATTATGTTACTTATTCAGATTTATCTATTAGTAATTTCCCAACTGCTTATGCAACCAATATTTACGCTTTAAATAATTCTGCGACATTGTGTATTTGGAATGGCTCGGTAAGTTCTAACTGGTCTACCGCAGCCAACTGGACCCCGCAAAATGTACCGGATTCTGCTAGCAATGTGACCATACCGGATTCTACGTTGGTTACTCATATTCCTGAAATTGGGAATGCGGATTTTGATGGAATCACCAAGAAAATTTTTACGTTAAAATTGAAAAGTGGATCTTCACTTCATACCAAAGATGGAGAAAGTCCAAAAATGATTCTTAATGGGAATACTGGAGCATGGGACAACGAAGGAGGGGTGTTTTTCCCGGGAACCAGTAAGGTGACTTTCAATAGTATTGATGGTAGTACTGCAACCTTAATAGGAGAAACTAATTTTTATGATTTAGCCGTGAATGGGGGTAAGACACTTTTAATTACAGCCAACAGTATTGTGAGGATTGAAGGCACCTTGACCAAAGACGGAACCATAAACCTTCAGTCGAGTGTTCCAACCACCATTGAGTATAATGGTGCAGGGAGCCAAGAAATTAGAGCCCTGAATAGCAGTTATTACAATTTAATACTGGCAGGTTCCAGTACCAAAACTTGGCCGGCTCCTCTGACCATTTTAAATAATTTAACTGTAGCCGGAAATGCAGGTTTGACTACTACACTGGGTTATGATTTAACTGTGAATGGTCATTTTACGGTGGGCTCCGGTGCGGCTTTTGATTGTGGAAGCAATATTCACACAGTTAAAGGAAATTTTACTAATAATGGTGATTATTATACGGTTGGAGATTTGGTATTAAATGGTACAGCCACTCAAACCATAAGTGGGTCAACTTATACCTCTTTGAATAATTTGACGGTTGATAATTCAAATGGGGTAAATTTAGAAAGTAACCTATCAGTGAGCGGAACTTTGAATTTGGTCAACGGTATTGTTGATGCCGGTAGTAATACACTTACCTGCCAATCTGCTGCCAGTTTAAGTAGTTATGGTTCATCAAATTACGTAAACGGAAAATTTGCTTGGGCATATGATGCCCCTGCTTCTCAAATATTTCCTATTGGGAAAGGCGGGAATTATAGACCGGTAACCTTGACGTTTTCCGATTTGATAGGGAGTACTACCATGACTGCTGAGCAGTTTGAGTCAGCCCTTCCTGGAAGCCTTCCTGATAATACCTATCTTTTTAGTGAACGGTATTTGAACTTAGTTCAAAGTGGAAGTGGAGGAACTTTTAATTTAACATTGGATGGCACAAATTATACGCCTGTGGGTACACCCAAAATGTTCAAGGGCGACGGATCAAGTAATACCGCTTGGGATGTAGATGCTTCATTAGCTCCTTTATACACCAATGTGGATGGTTTTATGAGCGATGGAAATTTTGGTCTTGGGGAAAATAGAATTTTAACCACAACAACTACTTCTGATCAAGCAGTTTGTTATGGAAGCAGTTCTGTGAATTTAACTGCTACCGTTTCTCCGAATCCTTTTGGTGGTGCAGTCCAGTTTTATATTGATGATGTTGCAGTAGGGGCTCTTGTGTATATTAATCCTGATGATAGTTCTGCTACCTTAGCTTATGACCCAAGCCTACTTTCAGTGGGTGGACACTCCATTAGAGCCGACTTTTTAGGGAATGGAGATTATTATTTAAGTACCACCAATCCAAGTGGAGATAAAACCTTAACCATTAACGCCTTACCAAGTCCAACCTTTACAACTCAAGCTTCATCGAATAGCTGTGGAAGTACTGATGTTACTTATACCA
>CAZJBB010000091.1:0-11796 GCA_964543995.1 uncultured Bacteroidales bacterium | reverse complement strand
ACCGACATCTCAACGGCTCTGACCACTCTTTCCCTACACGACGCTCTTCCGATCTTTCGGTTGGTGGACAGCATCTGGTTGATCCGCAGTTGCAGGCTCAACTTGGATATCTGCAGGTCATGCTCCAGCCGGATGGTTTCTGCCATATCGGGATGCAACTTCGCGAGGAAGCCGCAAATGTCATCGGTCATCTTCTCGTGGAGCGGCAGGGTGTCCGCCGTGATGAAGGAATCCTCCATGGCCAGGTAGCGCCGGGCCTGGTTCATTAACTGTGGGTTGCGGTTATTGCTTTTGCGCTGCTTCTGCACCTCTGCCAGCTTCTGCCAGTTGGTGGTCTGCAAGGCCAGGTAGGTTTCCTCCGTCGATCTCCGCAGTTCCTGGGCGTAACTTTGCAGCGAAGGATCGCGCGCCAAGGCCGTGGCGATGGCCTTGTCCTGCAGGAGCCGGTAGGTGGGATATATGTTTTCCCGGTAGGTCACCCAGAACATCTCCTTGTAGAACTGGACGGCCTGCTGCGTATTTTGCACCGATCGACACCGGGCTTCCAGTGCGGCCATCTGCCGCTGGAGCTCCTGGATTTGCGTCGCCACCAGGTTCGTGAGCGGGGCCGAAGGCTTCGGCGGGGCGGTGTTGGTGGTTCGTTCCTCGTGGCGGGAGCAGCCGGAGAGGATGGCGATTAGGGTGAGACCCAGTAGGAGGCGTTGTGCTTTCATTTCAGTTCGATGTAATGCGGGGCGCGCACCAAAGCGCCTGTGGGCGATTGGGACAACTCGACAATCGCTTCGCTGTAATTGTGCCCGCTGATGGCGCCGGTGATGTAACTGTCCGTCTCGACGTAATGGGCGGTGCGCGTCAGAGTGATTCCGTCCTTGGCGTAAGTGATTTGCCAGGAAGGCCCCTTCTTCCAGGAGCGCCGATAGCTCTTGTCCTGAGGCGCTTTCCAGGAGGCCATGAGGAACTGGTCGCGTTTGGGAGGATACTCCGCCCTCGGTATCCATTGTCCGGCCGCGAAATTGTATCGGTAGAGGGTGTTGCGAACTTTGTCCGGCCAGAACACCAGGATGTCGGGCGCCTGGAACGGAAGGCAGGGGAAACTGCTGCTGAATTCGATGCCGGTTTTTATTTGCTCGCGCGCGGCGAACTCGCTGGCCTCGGCCTTGCGGCGGTCGCGCATCAGGCTCTTCCAGACGGCCCAGCGCGTGCTCTTGATGTTCGCCGGGTTGGCCGCCAGCTTGCACCACAGTTCGTCGGCCAGTTTGGGCGCCTCCATCCACAGGCGCTGAAGCAGCGCTCCTTCAACGGGGCCCGCCTCCCAGTTGGTCTGCCAGCGCGACACGTACTGTTCGAGGAATTTCACGGAGTTGGCCGCAGGCGGCAGGGACAGGTAGTAGCTGCCATAAAGCCGCATATCGTCCGGCGAGCGGGTTTCTCTTGGGAGATACCGGGCGGCGTTCCAGTCGAGGCTGGCGCAGAGGATGGCGAAGTTGGTCAACTGCGCTCGGCTTTCAAACGGGTGGGCCAGCCGGTACGAATAGAGTTGCGCCGGCGCCGGTTCTCCCAACGTTCCAATTCGGAAGTCCAACTCGTAAACCTGGTTCCCGGTCAGGGCCAGCGTCGTGAGCAGGAGTTGGAAAACGGTGTCGAACATGCCTTTTAGTAAACCATGTCGGTGGCCTGCTTGTTTTGCCGGACGGTTTCCCGGTTGGCGTTCATGGTTTCCAGCGTGGGGAGCAGTTCCGGGGCGACCCGCCGGATGTAATCATGCACGAGCTTGCGGGCTTCATCCACTTTGGCCCGCACCTCCGGCTGCTGGTTGGCCAGCTGGATGACCGTCATCAGCTCAGCGATCTGCACGCGCCCTTCCGGCGTTTTGTACAGGTTGAGCATCTTTTTGACTTGGGCGCCTTGCTTGGCCATTTGCTCGGGCGACCCTCTGCCAGCCGTCGGTTGCCCATCCAGGCGGGGCAGGGTTTTGAATGGTTCAGTCGCAACCGGCATCGCCGAGGGCGAAGGCAGTTCATTGAGCCGGGCCAGCGGCTTGAACGTCTCCGCCGAGGCATTCGTGTTGGGCGCAGCCAGAGGAACCGAGAGCAAGGGCGCCTTCGACGCCGGACCCGCGCTCTGGCTCCAGCCGGCGACGGCCAGCATCGAAACGGTCAAGAAGAGAATCGTTTTCATGTGGATCATTTGTTGGGAAGGATGAACAGGAGCGTTTCGTAAAGGTTGGTGCCGGCATCCTGCAAAATGACGAACTGCACCGTCGGCTCGCCGCGGTTGATGAGGGCGCGCACCTTGACCTGCCCCAGCGGGGGAATCACCGAGCCGGTCGACTCCACGTGGGTGCATTCGCAAGAGGCGGTGTAGCCGACGATTTCGACGCTCCGGGGCAGCGTGTTGGTGACGGAGTAAGTGATGGCGTAATTGGTTTTGCCGGCTTCAAAGATTACGGATGCCTGCTTGGGCACGCCGAGCGGCTTGGCGGCGTTGCCTTCTCCCGGGCCGGCGGCCAGACAGAGGCCCGCGGCCAGGCAAAGGATTGGGATCAATGTTTTCATGTCGATTTGTTCGGTGGTTTTGTGGTCAGTATGGCAGCGGCCCGGTCCATATTTGCATGCCGCCGGTCCGCCAGCTCATGCAGTTCCCGGTGTTGTTGTCGGAGACGGGTATATCAAAGGCGGGCGTTCCGCCTCGGTACACGCCCAGCGGAATGGTGATAATCGGGCAGGGAGGATTCTCGATGGAGATGACGGTCGTAAACTCGATCTCGTTGACGTTGTCGAACACCAACTGCAGCGTCTGGGGGCCGAGCACGGTCAAGTGGCTGCCTTGGCTGGCGGAGAACTGCAGGTTGGTATTGCTGCTGGAGAGCGCAATGACGGGATTGGTGGTCCCGCTGACGCTCAAATAGTAACGTACGGCGCCCGTATCGGGATCTGTCCGGGAGAAGAACTGGTCGGCCGGGTTGCTTAGCAAGGTCAGGTCATACGAGAGGCTCCCGGCAACGGTGTTGGTTGAGCTGATGGGCGGGCCGTAACCGGTCGCAAGAATCTCGTAGGTGTCGCTGGGCAGACCCAGGTTTTCGGTAAGGAACCCGTTGTTTCCCGCGCTGGTCAGGTCAATGTTGGTGCCGTAGCTGTTGCCGGTAATCGACAAGTTTGTCACGGCGGCGTTGACGGTAATCCGGAGCATGCCCAGGCAGTTGTCCACGCCCACGTTCATGAATGGAACGCGGTCGATGTTGTGGAAGGACGGGTTGTAGAGATCTTTGGTGCCCACCAGGCGGGTCGGCCAGCCGAGGTTCACGCTGCTGAAAGTCCCGGAGCTTCCGGGGATGGTCTGCGCCGTGGACCAATTCGTGCCGTCGCTGGACTGCTGCAACAGCAGGCTGGCATTGGTGGTGATCGTGGCGGCGGTAATTGCAGCCAGGCCGCTGTTGCCGCCGGCGATGGAAACCTGCAAATCTCCCACGTCAAAGCGCGTGCCGGCATAAGTGCAGCCGCTTGGAAGCACGGGCGGATCGGCCAGGTCACCCTGCTGGAACCAGTTATCGGTCAGGGCCGTGTTGGATAACCGGTTGGTCCAAGTCCCCATCTGGCTCGGACCAAACACGTTGTTCCCGTCGAGCTCCATCGAGATCAAGCCGTTGTCCGGGTAGAAGATATTGGACAGTTCCTCCACCGGGTTCAGCAGGTCCAGCCGGAAGAGTTCGCCTTCGTACGCCTTCAGGCTTTGCGTCTTGTTGGTGACGACGACATTGAGGCTGTTGTTCAAAACCGGAGGCAGGCTGAGGAGCGGTGTCTCCACCAGGAGGCGGGCTTGCCGGGTAACGGGGGCCGAGAGGAGTCCGGCCTGGGGGATGGCCACGGCTGTCATGGAAGTCAGCCGCGTATCGGTGGTCACTTCGGCAAAAGCACCAGTGAAGCAGCCGGTGTTCTTCACCGCGCCGCTCTCCAAATCGATGTTGGTGTAGCAAACGGTCTGCTGGCCGGGCAGAGGGTTAATGATCCGATACCGGACGGTGCTGGGACTAATGTCGTTGGTCAGGAGCCGAAGGTTGACGGGGTCCGGGTAGTAGGAATAGAGCTCAATGCGGGGCGGCTGGCCGCCGTTAAGACCGACTCTGGCGCTGTAATTATGGTTGGTGCCGCAGGGGAGAAACAGGGTGAAAACGACATCGCCGGCCTGGTCCGTGACATAGGGAATGCTCACTCCGGTCTGCGGCGCGGTGATCGTGCCCGCAACGACCATGCTTCCCTGCGCAATCGTATAAGGCAGGACGGTGTTGGTGACCACGCCGCCGTTTGCCCATCCGAAGCTGCCGCCGCTGTAGCTGTTGGTGTCGCTCAGCAGCACGTCAAAGTTGAAGGTGACGGTAGCGGTTTGATTGGTAACGCCGGTTGTAATGAAATCGTTCGTCACGTACATGCCGCGATTTCCGTAAGGTTTGAGCGACAGGGTGCTGGCCACGCCGGCTCCGGTGCTCTTGTTCTGTCCGATCAAGGCGACGTTCAGGCCTGCCTGGGCTGACAACGGCGTGTCGAAGAGGTTCGTGATGATCAGGTATCCGACCCATAACCCGTTGTTTCCGCCGCCTGAAGTTGAGCCCGTTCCCAAATCGCCGCCGCCGGCCTGGCTCGGGACATAAGGAATGAGCGGATTGGTGCTCAGCATACTGGCGAAGACGGGGTCCGAAGAGGACAGATAGAAGCTGCCGTAAACGTTGGTGTCCACGATCGCCGCCAGGAACATTTGCGGATGGTCTTGAGGCGAGCACTGCGACATCTGGCCCATCAACAGAAATGGCGGGGTATTGATGACGTCATAAAAACTGATGGGAAAACAGGGGTCGAGGTTGTCCACATCCGGTATGGCTTCGGCATATTCCTGGCCGGGTACGACTTCCCTGGGCGGAGTATTCAGCGCGACTACGGGCGCGAGTTCTGAAGCCGAGAGCAGCGCCCAGGTCTGGCTCCAGGTGCCGGGGTTGTACTTCGCAGCCTCCACCATGGCCTGGCTCGGGGCGAAGTGTATGAGCGGATATGGGCCGGGCGCTACGATGGGAGTGGCCGCGTCGGGCGTGAAAATCCACCAACGATCCTGTTTGCGGATGATGCCCTTGGTCATCCCGCCGTAAAGCCTGGGCTGGCTGGTGCTAAAGAGCCATTCGCCCGGCCCGATTTGGTTCATCACCAGCGAGCTGTCCACCCGCAACGGGAGTGTATCAATCGGTATCTGAACAGCGTCGGGGCTTGAGCAGGGCAAAAGGTAGGTGATGGTTCGGGAAACCTGGCCGATTGCATAATGCGTGCACCACCAGCCGCCATAGGCGTAGATGGTCAAACCGCAAAATGGGCCGTGATTATCGTAGCAGGAATCGGTAATCGGGTTCCGGCGGCACGGGATCCTGCAGGTGGCATTGCCGTCCATCCCGAGGCACCCCCAAATGCTCCAGACGCCGCCCAGATAATTGTCTCCGACGCTGATAAAGCTGTGGAGACCCATTCGGACGCCGCTCGAGTGCGCCTGGGTTTCATCGTAAGGCTCGGGCAAAGGCCAGCAGTGGCCGCGGCTGGGTTGCCAGGAATCGGTCCGCGTGTAAGTCCCCGGCCCGAAGTCGCCCCCGCTCATGCAGCAGCAGACGATAGTGTCCACCGCCAGCATCCAGCTGCGCGTGCATTGGCGATATTTGAACCAGGGAACCGTGACCGTCAGGGTGGTATAATCGCTCATGCCGGGCGGGCGCAGATCGATCACCGGCCCCGGACAGGTGAAATCGAGCCCGGCGTCGTTTTCCTGGTCGGGATCCGGCGGGCTCGGCGGTGAGTAAGGGTCGGGAGAAGGACTTGGCCCGTTGGCGCCCCCCGCGCCCGGATCCCAAAACACCAACGTCATGAGATCGGCGACGAAGGATGCGGTGTCCTGGGTCATTCCCGAAGTCGCGTCCGCGACGTTGTCAAAACCTTGCAAGGCGCCCTGGAATCCCGCCTGGGCGATCTCCGACCATTGCGATGGCGTCAGCCCGCCCACCTGGAAGGCGTCTCCCTGTCCCTGCCAGGAGATTTGGGCCCGGGCGGCCGGCGCGAGCAGAGTCAAAGCCAGCATGAGCAGCGATGCGCGTTTGAATGGGGTGGTCACAGCGGCGTGATGGGCAGGTTTTGGTAAAGGTTGATGTTCGGCCAGTTGGTCAAATTGAACTTGCTGTTGAGCCAGTACCAGACGTTGGTATCCGGAGGCCGGAACTGGAAAGTGCCCAGCAGGTTGGTGACAGGAATGGCATTGGCCAGCGGCCGGGTCAGATCCGGCGGCTGGGAAAAGAGATTCGTCTGGTAGTAAGCCCCGACTTCGGGGTAATCGGCGTAATTCGGATCGAGCTGGATGACGACGGAGTTGTTGGTAAGCGAGTAAAACTGGTCCGGCTCCAAAGTCTTGAACTGCATGCTGAACGTCTGCCATGGACCGGCGAGCCCGAGCTTGTAACGCAGCACCAGATTGGTTCGGCCGTAGAGGTTTCCGGGGATAAGCCAGCGGTTGCCTTGCCGCACGGGTTCAAGGCTGTAGGCGAACACGTCGCCCACGGCCTGGAGCGTCACGTTGGTGGTGTAGCTCTGCAGCCAGACCGGCTTGTAAAAGTAAATCCGGTCGGCAACGTCCGCTCCCACCTGGAGCCGCGGATCCGGGTCATCAACCCTGAAATCGAAGTAGTTTGCGGTGACCAGAGTTTCCAGCGGGATCTGCGGCTCATAATCAATGCCGCTGGCGGAGACAACCACCACGCGGTGATAAACCAGCAGGTTTGCGACCGGCTGGCTGAGCGGGATGTAGGCGCTCCAGTTGACGCCGTCCAGGCTGACCTGGTGATAATACTGCACCAGCGGGCTGGAATGCAGGAGCAGGTTGGTGGCATAGACCAGGGTGGGAATTCCCGGAAGGATGGTCCAATACGGCGCCACATAGTTCGTAATGGAGTTGTCGGGTTGGACGGCGGCGACTGTGGCCTGCGAAACCTCGCTGCTTAACCAGAACGGGCGGGTGGCCTGGAATCGGTAAATGTGGTTTCCCGGGCTGGGATACACCTGGCCCTGCGGCGCCTGCACCCAGACGCTGTTATCGACGTTGTAGTAGAACTGGGCCCCGGGCGTAGCTGATTCGAGGAGGATAGGGTTTAGCGTGGACAGGGTGCCGCTGTTGCCCGGAATCCGCGCGACCGGCGTGGCCACCTGCCCTTGGAAAGTGTTGGTGGACTGCGCCTGGACCTGATTATAGCGCTCCGCCTGGACGAGCAGGGTCGTGGTCTTGTCCAAGGTCAACTGGGCCGTGCGATTGGCAAAATAGAGCTGATGGGTGGCCCCTTCTTGCGAGAGGGTGACGCGCAGGCGGCTGCCAAAGGCGCTGTCAATGTTCACCGTGAGGTTCGTCGTGAACACGGCGTTTGACGGGGCCACATTCACATAAGCCTGATAAGTGATCGTCAGGCTGTTGGTCGGGCTGGTCACGGCGATGGGGCTGGTGACGTGGCCGTAGATCGTGCCCTCACCCGGATAAGCGATTTGGTAGCTCTGGTTGGTGCCCATGGGGGTGTCGTTGATCCAGACGGTCGATGGCGTCTGCGCGTTAGGGTTGGAAACGACCACATAGCTGCCCTGTTGCTGGATGCCGGGCGCCTGCAGATACGCCGTAAACTCGACATTGGTGGTCGGGCCGCACAATCGCAGGCTCGGGTTGGCGGAGAAGGCGGCCAGGGCGAAGGTGTATGCCGCATCGAAGCTGAGGCTGCCGGAGGCCCGGCCCATCTGCGACCCGCCCACCGGCAGGGCGACCTGATACCAGATGTAAGAATCGGGGTTGGGGTCGGTGAGAGTGATCGCAAGGCGGTTGGTGGATACCGAGTTGGTGGTCACCACCAGCGGCAACAGCGCATTGGTGTAACTGAGGCTGAGGTCAACGTTGAGCGTTGAGGAAAGCCAGCCGGGCCGCGAGGCGACCACTGAAAGCGCGGGATAATCGGGCACGATGGTCACCTGGCTGGAGGCATACGTCACCGTGTTGCTGCCTTGCGTGACGGCCAGGGCCGCCGCGGGCGTGGCCGTGGCCAAGGTAATTTGGTTGTCCTGCCAGGTGCAGGTGGGGGTGGCCACGGTGTTGGTGTAGCGCCCGGTCATCGGGTAGGTGTCGGCGCCCACGGTCACCAGCACGTTCAGCCAGGCGGATTGGGTGAGCGCAAGTCCCGTGAACGGCTGGCCGGGCGGGTCCGCCGGAGGATTCCCGTTTCCATCTCCGATCGAGTACTGAACGGATGCCCCGGGCGGCGCATTGGTCAGGGTCACGTTCAGGGTCCCCGCAAAAGCCTGCGAGGCGGTCAGGTGCATGTCGGGTGAGAGCTTGTAATCGCGATGCGTTGTAAACGTCGGCCCGTCCTGAAACACGACCAGAAAATCGGCGCTCAGGGAATTGGAGATCACCTGTGATGTGAAGATCGGCGACTGGGTGCTGACGTTGCCGGCCGTGTCGTAATAAACGGTCATGGGCACCCCGGATACGCTCCGGGCATCCACCCTCAGGCTTTCCGTGAAGGTGGTCGAGGGCGTGAGGTAATACTGCCCCTGATAATAGTTGGTGCTGGCGTACATCATCACCTGGACCACGCCGGAGGGCGGGTAACCGCGGTCATAAACGCGCAGGTAAAGGCTGTCGCCCGGGTTCGCGGTGAAACTGGAGGAGTTGATGGGCACCAGCGAGTCAAGGCTGTTGCCCTCGTAGATCGTCAGCCCTTGATTGGTGTTTCCCAGGAAGGTGAACGTGACGGTCTCGGGCTGCGGGGAATAATTCTTCCACCAATACCAGATGCTCCCGTTGCCCACCAGGCTCTCGCCGGCCTCGAGGGTGGAATAATCCAGCTGGCCGCACGTGAGCGGATTAACGATCTGGCGGGCGTTGGCGAACATGTCGTTGTTGGGAGCGGCCGTGTCCTGGGTGACGTTGACGACGATGATGCCTTGAGTCCCGGCCAGCGAATCCACCCCGATCAGGTAGGGCTGCATGGTGGCCGGCACCGCGAACCGGTTGGTGCAAAACACCAGGGCGTTGGTGAGGAGGTTCCCGGCGAACACTTTTGCCACCACCGGGCAGGAGCTGTCCGACAGATCAAAATTCAACTGGCCGGGGTGGTTGGGCAGGACCGACCACCAAAGAGTCTTGCCTGCTCCACCGGGGAAAGTGTCGGCGGCCTGGATCTCGGGCGTTTCCCAGTGCGTGGCGGTGCTGTTGTCCTCGATGCCGTATCCATGAAAAACGCTCACGTAGGTTCCGCATCCGGCCTGGTCTCCGGGCGCGTATCCGGGCTGCAGATAGATCTGGGCGGGATTGCAGACGAGGTCATTGACGGGTGTCACCGACTCCAGGAGGAGGTTGAGGGCGCCCGGCACCGAGTCCGGTGCGTCCCGGTTGAGGTCGGAGGAAAGCCCCCGCCAATAATTCGGGGAGGAAAGCCAGGGCAAACCGAACGAAGTGAGCGAATTGGTCAGGGCTGCATCCACCATCAGGTAATAGGTCCTGCCTTGCGGCAGGAAATAGCCGTAGCCGTCGGAGAGGAGGCTCAGGCTGTCCAGCGGGTCGGGGCCCAGCGCCGCGATCGGCGCAAACGTGGTTCCGGCGAAACTGAGGTAATAAACGCGCGACTCCGGCACATTGATCGCGTACCAGATGCTCTGGCCGGCGGGCCATTCGGTGTCGTATATCCCGGCCGATTCCAGGGCGCTCAGGGCGGAATTCTCCAGCGAGGCCGTGCCAAAACGCGAGATTTTCTGGCGGGTCGCCCCGTAGATGTTTCCCAGGATCTTGGCTCCCGACCAGGTGATGGTCCGCAGATATTTGCCTCCCAGATAATTGGTCAGCACCTGCCGCAACGTGGGCGCAACGGGCGTCGCCGTTTCGATGAAATCGTTGGCCGGATACGGGATCTGGCTCACGTCGAAATCCATGAGCGTGCCTTCATGCCCCAACTGGGTATCCACCCTTAAACGGTAAGTCTGGCCGGGAAACGCGGGGAAAATGACGGCTTGGGCCTCGTTGAACGTGTAAGCGATGGCGTTCCACGCAATGTAATCGGTTATGGTGGTCGGCAGCACCGAGTTTGTGGTCAGGTGGAAGTTGAGCGGGTTATTTTTGTTGCGGTTGACGATGCTGAGCGTTCCCGCCGTGGGCGTGGTGAATTCCCACCAGAGGGACTTGCCGGACAGCCTGGCAGACTCATGCGGCGCCAGGCTCGCTTCGCCGTTTTGCAAGCTGGCATTCCGGTTGTCGGCCACAACCCGGTGGGTGTACTGCTTCATGGTCACCGCGCCGAAGGGGGTCGAGACGTCCCAGGCCACCGGGTCCAGCGTGAAGGCCATCCGGTTCTCGAAATCGTCGTTTGTGGGCAGCGGAATGATCTGGAGCGTGAAATCCGTGGCCGGCTGCAGGGGGATGGCGCGCAAGGTGACCGGACTCAGGTCCACGAGCGTGAGCTGCAAAGGAAACTCGTTCTGGTTGGTGTAATAGCGGGAGGCGACCAGCGCGTTCGTCTGATAAACTTCCAGCAGAATGGGATTGCCGTTGGTGGCGGGGTTCAGAAAGACTTCGATCGCCGGCTGCTGATGGGGATCATAGGTGAACCACAAGTCGCAAGCGCCTTTGCCATCGTCGGGATTGAGCGTGGCATAGGTCGAATACAGGCGGTAAGAAGACGCCAACGTGATCGGCAGCGCGTTGGTCAGCTCGTCATTGGACGGAGGCGGTTGATAAATCGCCTGCAACGCGTATTGGTCGAAGCTCCCGCCCACTCCGATGACCACCTGCTCCCCGGGCGCGGTCAGCGCCGGGGTATTCAGCGCGGTGAGCCGGGTGATGTCCGTGCCGGTGGCCACCAGCATCGTGGGAATCGGCGACGACAACGAAACCGTCAGATACCCGGCTCCCGGCGCGTTCCACAAGTACCAGACCGAGTGGCCCAGCGGATCTCCCGGTTTGAGCGTTCCGTTATCCTGTCCGCTGATCTCGTAGGTGCGGATTTCGCCGTTGCTGTACAAATCCGAGGTGTAGTCCGTGATCAGTTGCGCCTGGTTAAAGTCGCTGTTGGTGGGATATGGATCCAGGCCCAGCGCCAGGGTGCCGACCCCGATCTCATCGGCGCTTGAGCCCAGCCAGAAATCGTAGGCTTTACCGCTAGTGACCGGGAAGGTCTCGGTCGCAGCGCTCAGGCTGTCGGGAGGGATCGGAATCTGTGTCTGGTGATCCAGCAGCAGCCAGTTCGTGGGGTTGTAAGGGCCGGAGAGTTCGCGCACGGAAAAGGTCCCATTGCTGGCGGCGGTGACATTCCACCAGAGCGAGTTGTTGACCCCGGGCACCTGCGGGTCCTGCGGCTCGCCGACTCCGGCAAAGTTGTTGTAGACCAGGAACTGCCGGCTGGCGGTTACTGCCAGGGCATTGGTGAAGTAGTCGTTCTCGGGGTGCTGCGTGATTTCGGCGTCGAGATCGAACTCGTTTTGATCTCCGCCCACGGCGAGAATCACGATTTCTCCGGGCAGGGTGGTAAAAGGGGCTGTTTTGGGCGTCAACGTCTGGAACGTCGGGTTCGGGCTGCTGGAGCTGTACACCCACACCGTGTTGGTGCTGCTGTTCACGGTGAGATGCCCGGCCATCGGAGAGTTGATCCGATACCAAACGCTGGCCTGCTGGCAAAGGGGCTCCAGGGGCTCGGTTGTGGCGTTAAAATTGTTGCCGTGCGCGTGATAGAGATACCGGGTTCCGTTGTCATACCAG
>CAZJBB010000090.1:0-12122 GCA_964543995.1 uncultured Bacteroidales bacterium | reverse complement strand
AAAGAAAAATGGGTAAGCCTCTCAAAATTAAAGGTCTCCGAAATTTCTGATTGGACGGAATGGCTGAGGTTCTCAGTACAAGCAAAAACTCAAATCACAGAAATAGATCCTTTCGATAAGCGAGAAAGGAAGATATTGAATTTTGGGCATACCTTAGGTCATGCTATTGAAGCCTATTCATTGGAATATGAAAAAAGAACTTTACTCCATGGCGAAGCGGTGGCTATTGGGATGTTGGGCGAAGCCAAATTGTCGGCCGATAGAAATTTTATAACTCATGAGGAATTGCTTGATATTCAGCAATGTATACTTGCGAACTTTGAGGTTCCTCCTTTTTTAATAAATACAGCGGATCTTATAAAATTAATGAGTGCCGATAAAAAAAATACATCCCCCGAAATCCAATGTGTTTTGCTAGGCGGCATTGGGAATGCCATTATAGATGTCAAAATACAGAACGAAGAAATGATTGCAGCAATCGATTGGTTAATTGGGTTTTGTAAATGATGCACACATCCTCCAATTCAATGAAACCCCTTAAGGGAAACTCGAGTTTCAAGAAAATCTCCTAACTTTGCTTTATGAAGATGAAGATTGAAACTCTGTTCTTTACTAAATAAGCATGATCGAAAAAAAGGATAAAACACAAAAACTGACAAAATCATGAATCCTTTTTTAAGTATTGCTCCGCCCAATCAATCCATAAAGGCAACGGTTAAACTTCCTGCATCCAAAAGCATTTCCAACCGATTGCTTATTTTACAACAGCTTTTCCCTGAAAAAATAGAAATTGAAAACCTTTCGGACGCAAATGATACCATACTGCTGGATAAATTACTTAATTGCATTACCCAACATCGAAATTTGCCCCAACCTCTTTTGCTTGATTGCCAAAATGCCGGAACCGTTTGCAGGTTTTTAACAGCGATGCTTTCAATTACTGAAGGTACTTTTATTTTAGATGGGAGTCAGCGCATGAAAGAACGACCCATTTCTTCATTGGTACATGCGCTTACCGATTTAGAAGCCAATATTTCTTATCTCGAAAAGGAAGGGTTTTTGCCCTTGAAAATACAAGGCACAAAACTTAGAACCGGAGTTTTTGAACTTCATACCCAAATAAGCAGCCAATTTATATCCGCTCTGCTAATGATTTTACCTTTATTAGATACAGCAACCGGCTTGACATATTCTACTGAAGTTTCTCAAACGTATGTAGACATGACTTTGAAACTCATGCAACAACTTGGATTTCAATTTACTAATGATAAAAACATCATTTCTTGTTCTCAAAATAAAATTGCCCCTATAAAGATATCCGTAGAACCGGATTGGAGTAGTGCTGCATTTTGGTTTCAAATGGTTGCTTTGTCTAAAAGTAGCAACGTAGTTTTGCTTGGTTTGAAAAACTCTGATTTGCAAGGAGATAGTGTTCTCCCTCGCATTTTTAATTCTTTGGGCGTGAGGAGCACCTTTACTGAAGAAGGTTTATGTTTGGAGCATTCCTTAAATATTACCGATTCCCTTTCGCTCGACATGCAGGATTACCCTGATATTGTTCCTTCCATTGCAGTAACGGGTGCTTTGTTGAACATTCCTTTGGAAATCAGAGGAATAGCCCATTTAAAGGCAAAGGAATCCAACCGTATACATGCCTTAATTAAGGAGATTTCTAAATTTCATGCGGCGATACATGCCACGGAAAACAGCTTGTTTATAGAAACTTGTCAGCATTTACCCCCTCAGGTTTTGGAGTTTGAAACCTATAACGACCACCGCATGGCCATGTGCTTAGCTCCGGCTTCATTGGTTTTTGGTAAAATACAAATACAATCTCCTGAAGTGGTTGAAAAGTCTTATCCCGGATTTTGGGAAGATTTGAAAAATGCCGGTTTTAATTTTGCAACCGAAAAATAAAGAAGCTGTTCATAGCTCCTTATTTCTTCGTTTAGAATTTTGAACAAAACCAATTACAAGCTTGTTTCTACTTGAAAATACACACAAATGAAAATTGCATTTATCGGCATTGGAAACGTGGGTTATTCCATTGCAAACCATTTAGAGAAAAAAGGACATCAAATTATTATTGCCCATAACAACCCTGATTCTGAAACCGTGCAAAAAGCGATGAAAAGCAATCCGAATTTCACCTTATTACCGGTTCAGGCGTCAGTAATTACGGCTGAAATCGTTTTCTTAGCCACTCCATTTCAATCGAACGAAGCCGTGCTCAAAGGCATTTACTTTGGAGGGAAAACGCTGGTGGATTGCACCAATCCGGTGAGTCCCGGAATTTCGCATGGCTTAAATAGCCTAAAATCCGGTTCCGAAAGGGTGCAAGAACTGGCCGAAGATGCCAAGGTGGTTAAGGCATTTACCATATATGGATTTGAAAACTTTACAGAAGCTTCTTTCCCAAAATATAATGTAAAGCCGGTGATGCTGATTGCCGGAAATGACTTGAATGCAAAATCAGAAGTCGCTGCTTTAACTGAAGAAATGGGCTTTATGTGTAAAGATACCGGTCCTATTGGCCAAGCACTTCACCTTGAACACATGACCCTGCTTTGGGTAAAAATGGTGCGCTTAAATCCGTCTCAACCTAATTTTGTTTGGGGTTATTTGGAAAAATAGTTTTATCCAATAAATAAACCTTCAATCCTTACCTTCAGGCTGCCGTCTTTCATTTTGGTAATGGCATTAACCAATCCACTATGACGCCATTGGAGCATGCAACGACGAGGCATAAACCAATATCGCATACCTAAACGGATGGGAACTTTGCTTTCTTTAATCAAACCTTCGTAACCTTGAGCAACATAGTATCCAATATCAACAAAACCCTGAGAACGAGGTTGTAATGGTCCGGTTACACACCAGTTTATTACCCCATTTCTGGCATCAGCGTCAATAACTACACCGCAATGTGTAATTGGGCAACCACATGACATTCCCATTGGGCGACCGATCATGATATCCCCCTTTTTTACACCTAATTCTTTAACTAAAGTTGGATTGTATGGCAACATGGTTTCACGGGGACCGGGCTCATTTTCAAAACAATCGAGTATGAAGTCGAAATCGCGTTGAAGATTGTCTTTCCAAGCCATTTTTTCTCCTAATTTCTCATTGGAACATGAATGACACCCAATCATGTTTTCCAATTTTTGAGTTTTGCCGTTTAAATGGATACAGCGTTTTAGCTCATCGGGGTTTTTTAAAATAAATTCCGCAAAAGCATCACAGGTTTTGTAACCACATGCACCGCAATCCAGTTTTGGAAGTTGCTCAATAATTTCGTCGGTTTTTGATGTTATTTCTTTATTCATATTCTTTTTTTTAAGGGTTATTATTTTTTAATCGGGTTGAAAACAGGGTATGCAATTCCTTAATGGTACTGCTGGTATAAGTTGTAAATAAAAATGGGAATACGGAATGTACAATTGAAGCAACCATAGCTAAAAGCATTTTTCTAGCAAGCATGAGAGCAAAACATAGATGCTGAAAATAGCTCATTCCAACCTCATTGGGGTGCTTTGCAAATAAGTTTGACAATTTCATAAGTTAAGAGAAAATAGGATTTAATTTTTGAACTACTTTACTCAATTCAGATGTAAGTACCTGTATATCATTTGCTTTATTAAAACGTCCTAAACTTAATCGGATAGAACCCCTTGCTTCAAATTGGTTGAGCCCAATCGCTTGCAACACATGAGAAGCATGATGCTCCCCATTCGAAGAACACGCAGAACCGGATGAAACTGCTATGCCTTGCTCGTCGAGTAATAAAAGCAATCTCATGCTTTCTCCCTCTAAGCCACTGATGCAAAAATTCAGGTTATGCGGTATGCGTTTCTCCATGTCTCCATTGAAATATACGCCATTAATTTGTTGGGACAAATAGTTTTTAATTTCAGATTGTAAATTAGAAATACGTTGATATTCTGAATCCATTTCTTGGAAGCAAAGGCTAGCTGCTTCGGCAAAACCCATAATGCCTGCCACATTTTCAGTGGATGACCGCAAACCCGATTCTTGTCCCCCTCCATGGAGTAAAGGACCTATTTGAGTTCCTTTTTTTACAACTAAAGCACCCACGCCTTTAGGCCCATAAATTTTGTGGGAATTGATGGTTATTAAATCAATGTTTTCAGAAGGAATTGGAATTTTCCCAAACGATTGGCAAGCATCCGTGTGAAAATATACGTTTTTCTCTTTGCATATTGAAGCTATCTCTGAAATGGGTTGAATGGTGCCAATTTCATTGTTCACATGCATTATCGATACCAAAATGGTTTTGGGATTAATACAGCGTTTTAGGAATTCAGTATCAATTAAGCCCTGAGAATTAACAGGGAGGTAAGTTACATAAAAACCTTGCGACTTTAACCATTTGCATGTATTTAAAATACAATCATGTTCAATGGCTGAAACGATAATGTGATTTCCTCGGGCTTTGTTTGAAAATGCAATTCCTTTGAGCGCAAAATTATTGGCTTCCGTTCCGCTGGAAGTGAAAATGATCTCCTCTTCTGAGCATTGGACAAGTTGGGCAATTTGCTCCCTGGCATCTTGAATATATTGCTTGGTTTGAGTTCCAAATTGATGCATACTTGAAGGATTTCCATAGTGCTCCTTGAAGAAGGGCATCATGGCTTCCAGCACACGCTCATCTAATGGTGTGGTAGCTGCATTATCAAAATAAATGGGCTTACTCATTATTCACCAACGTAAAAAAGATCCTGCTCTAGGGTGCGTAGAACTCCAAAGTGATTTTTAGCCCCAATTTCTTTTTTCCCCACACAAATAGTGCATGTTCCCACAGGTGGGTTTCCTCTCAAAAACATTGGGAATTCAATATCATTGGTTTTTTCAATTTTTTTCACAATCGGGTCAATTCCTATACCGTACAAGGCATTACTTTCTACTATTGAAATTTCCGGAGCCGCTTCGATGACCCTGTATCTAAACACTTCTCTCTCAGCTTGTGAAATCAAATCGATTTTGGTAATAACTGAAATATCAGCAAGGGTGAGCATGGGTCCAATTTTACGGGGCAAGTTCATTCCACTGGTAGCTTCCAAAACAACAATCCCAAGCGAATTTTCAACGTATGGAGAGCAACGTAAGCATAGTCCTGCTGTTTCCACAAATAAATAATCGCATCCTTCTTTCTCTGCCCACTCCACAGCTTCATCAAGAACGACCACATTACAATGATCAGGACAAAGTTCACCTGAATAGATTTTCTTGGTTGGAATCCCAAATTCTTTCTTAATTGCCTCATCTTCATCGGCATACAAAACGTCGATTTTAATAAAAGCCGGTTTAAATTCTTTTTTAAGCATTCGGCGTATTACTTGGCGAATTACAGTGGTTTTACCGCAGGTTGGTGGTCCTGCAAATATGACTAATTTCATTTTTTTATAAGGTTAATGCGTGAATACTTTCTTTTAATACATCTTCTGATATTTCCTCTCCGGCTCTGATTAATCCACGAAAGTGAAGTATAATATCGTCTAATTTTTTTAATTCTAAGGCTGCTTTTTTCTCCTCAGGGTTGGTTCTAATGAGTTTTTGCATGGATCCTGATTTCATAACAATTCTGAAGTCTGAGAGCAAAGCAATTCGTGGATCATGGGTTACAAAAACAAATATCTTTTTGTAGTTCTTTAAAAGTTCCAAGGCTTTGGTTCTATTGATTCCTGCATTCTCAATTTCATCAAGCAAGATGATCGGTGAATTCCCAATAATCACAGCATCAGCAATGAGCAGAGAGCGGGTTTGCCCGCCTGAAAGTTCAGTCATGGCGGTGTCTAAAATAATGGCTTCTCCTGTTAACTGGTTTGCAAAATCTAGGGTTTCCTCAATTATTTGATTAATGTTTTCGGCTCCTCGCACCGTAGCGTGAATTTTCAGAAATTCTCCTACCGGTAAATCCGATAGAAAGTTGGTGTGCTGCGAAATTAAAGCGATGGGATGATCCTTAGGATCAAAACTAAAATCTTCAGGAATGGTGTTGCCATTGATGAGAACCACTCTCTTCGATGGAGTATTGGTGTTTGCAAATAACTCAATATCATTAATCAAAGTTGTTTTTCCACAACCGGTGGGTCCAACAATACTTATGATATCACCCATCTCCAGATCAAAGCGGTCTACATTTTCTTTTAGACCCTCTTTCCCTATTCCCCCAATAATTGTAATTTTTTCAATGTTCATATTAATTATATATATTTAGGTGACAAAATTCTTAATTAAAATCATACCTTAAAGCGTTTTCGTATGGAGGTAATTCATTTAATTAGATGATATTATGAATGTATAAAAGTGAAATATTGCATTTTTTTTATTGTATTAAAACCTTTACTTTTACATATTCATAGTAAATTTTATTCATGGAAACTGAACTTAAGGAAATTTCTGAAGACTGCTTGGATTGTTTATTTAAGACAACCTGCAACCAATATGCTGGTCAGGATGAATTTGATTTACTGTTTCAAAGCACCATACAACAGAATTATAAAAAAGGGGAAATTATTTTAAAGCAGGGGATGAAGAGCAACCATTTGGTTTATCTGCTAAGCGGAATTGTTAAGTTTTTTTATGTAGACGAAAACGGTAAAAGTTTGATTTTAACCATATCTAAAGCCCCAACTTTGTTAGGATTAGCCAATATATTGAATGAAGATGTAAACATTTTTTCAATTGAGGCAATAGAAGAATGTCGTGGTTGTTTAATCGATTTAAACAAATTAAAATTACTGGCATTAAATAATCGATTCTTCATGCTAAATATACTTAAAATGTCAACGGGTATGTTTAGAAGTTCCATTTTGAATTTTATTAGCGTCGCCCACAAACAAGTAAATGGTCGGGTAGCCGATATACTGATTTATTTATCAAAAAACATCTATCAAAGTCAAACTTTTAATATATCATTATCACGGCAAGAACTAGCTGAATTTGCAGGATGTAGCAAAGAAAACGTAATTCATACGCTCCGTAAATTTGATTTAGACGGGATTATTAGAATTAGTGGGAAAAAAGTAGAGATTATTGATTTTGAAAGACTTTTGAAAATAAGTAAAGCTGGGTAATAATATTGTTGTAATGTTTTCATTTATGCATTAAATGTAAGATTATTACCATTGTGAACTTTTGATCGTCAATATATTAGCACATTTGGCAATAAAAAGTAATTCAAAATGAAAGGTTTCAGTTACTTCATTGTTAATTCGCTAACAATCATTAAATTAAGTGATAGGACTCATTTCCAATAGCTTAAGAAAAAAATATTTTCAAGATTTTTCTTTGCGCATCGAAATAATTACTAATATTGGCAAAATTTTCTACTATGTCAAGTTCTCATCACACAATTGATAATTCCTTAGCAGGAAAGGTAAAGCAAGAAGTTGGAGTTTCGGTAGCCCGCTGTTATCAATGCGGAAAATGTTCTGCTGGTTGTCCCGTATCATCGGATATGGATTATCCACCAAGCTTACTCATTAGGAAACTACAAACAGGATTTCCTGAACATGAAGAAGAAGTGCTCCGTTCAAAAAGCATTTGGTTTTGCCTGACTTGCGAAATGTGTATTGCCAGATGTCCTATGGAAGTGGATATCCCCCCCATGATGGATTACCTCAGGGGAGAATCACTACGCTTAAATAAAGCAAATCCTGCCGCTAAAAATATTATACGTTTCCATAATGCTTTCTTAAATTCCATTAAAAACACGGGACGTTTGTACGAAATGGGCTTGATTGTCGACTATAAACTTAGGTCTAAGAACATGATGCAGGACGTTACTTTGGCTCCTAGCATGTTCGCTAAAGGCAAGTTAAAAATACTGCCTGAAATGATTAAAGACCGCAACAATATGAAGCAGATTTTTCAGAAAACAACGAAAAATAAGCAAAAATAACACCTTAAAAAAAGGAAAAAAATGAAACTTGGATTTTATCCCGGATGTTCCTTAGAAGGAGCTTCCAGAGAATACACAGAATCTGTTATGGCCATTGCCGAAAAAATGGGCATTGAACTCGTTGCCATTCCCGACTGGAATTGTTGTGGTGCCACCGCCGCCCATAACATGAATAAAGAGCTCTCCCTTTCTTTACCCGCACGCAATCTGGCCTTGGCCGAAGCAGCCGGCTTAAAAGAATTGGTGGTTCCTTGTGCAGCTTGCTATAGTCGATTTAGTGCAGTTCAACATGAATTGGCTCATGATGCACATCTTCATCAAAGGGTGAATGAAATTATTGATGCCAAATACACAGGAAATTTACGCATACTCAATGTGATTCAATTTATCGACGAATTTATTATCGACAAACTGGAAGATCATATAAAATTTGAAATCAATAAAAAAGTAGCCTGTTATTACGGTTGCTTATTGGTGCGTCCGGCAAAGGTATTGCATTTCGATAGGGTAGAAGACCCCCAAACCATGGATGTGGTGATGCGTAAATTGGGTGCCGATGCCATCGATTGGCCCTTCAAAACCGAATGTTGTGGTGCCGGATTTTCTGTATCCTTTACCGCAGCCGTCGCTCGTTTATCAGGTAAAATAGTTGAAGATGCAGTGCATAGAGGTGCAGAAGCCATCATCGTTGCATGCCCCATGTGTCAGTCGAATCTTGATATGAGACGTCCTGAAATTGATAAGCATAATGGTAAAAAATCGGATATTCCGGTAATTTATATTACTCAGGCCATTGGTTTGGCTTTAGGAATCGATAGAACCAAATTAGGGTTGCAACGTCATTTTGTGCCTGTAAAGCTCAACGACTTTAAACCTTATACAAAAAAAGTAGTAGTTGAAAACGCTCAAATAATGGAGGAAATATAATGGCACGTATTGGAGTTTTTATTTGTCATTGCGGGGAAAATATCAGTGCAACGGTCGATTGTGTAAAGGTATCAGAAGTTGCAGCAAAAATCCCGGGTGTTGTTTATAGTATTGATTATAAATACATGTGTTCCGATCCGGGACAAAGTCTGGTGGTGAACGCTATTAAGGAAAATAAACTTACGGGTATTGTGGTTTCGGCTTGCTCTCCTCGTATGCACGAACCTACTTTCAGAAGAGCTTGTGCCGAAGCCGGATTGAACCCTTATCTCTGTGAAATGGCCAACATTCGTGAGCATTGTTCTTGGGTGCACGAAAGGGGTGACAAAACCGACCAAAAAGCCATCGATGTAGTTCGAATGATGGTCGAAAAAGTAAAAAGAAATAATGCATTGATGTCCATCAAAGTTCCGGTTACCAAAACCGCCTTAGTGATAGGTGGTGGTGTTGCCGGTATACAAGCAGCACTGGACATAGCCAATGCAGGGCATAAAGTGATTATGGTGGAACGCGAGCCTTCTATTGGAGGTCACATGTCGCAATTGAGCGAAACTTTCCCCACCCTCGACTGCTCTCAATGTATTCTTACCCCCCGAATGGTGGAAGTAGCTCAAAATCCGAATATCAAATTATACACCTATGCTGAAGTAGAAAGTGTGGAAGGTTTTGTTGGTAATTTCACGGTCAAGATTCGTAAGAAAGCCAAGAGTGTGGATGAATCCAAATGTAATGGATGTGGAATGTGTACCACCAAATGCCCAAATAAGAAAAACGGTAATGAATTTGAATTGGGCATGGGTAAACGTCCTGCTATTTATGTGCCTTTCCCACAGGCAGTTCCCAATGTACCTGTAATTGATAGAGCCAACTGTACGTATTATAAAAATGGCAAATGTAAGATTTGCGAAAAATTCTGTCAACCGGGGGCGATACTTTTTGATCAGGAAGACGAAATCATTGAAGTACAAGTAGGGGCCATTTCCATTTGTACCGGATTCGATGTGCAAAAAACCGACTTCTTCCCGGAGTATGGTTATGGAAAATATAAAGATGTCATCAACGGACTCCAATTCGAAAGATTGGCTTCCGCATCAGGTCCAACAGCAGGTGCCATTTTGAGGCCTTCCGATGGAAAAGAACCAAAGAAAATCGTTTTCGTTGCCTGTGCTGGCTCTCGCGACCCGGCGAAAGGCGTTGAATATTGTTCCAAGATTTGCTGTATGTACACGGCAAAACACGCCATGTTATATAAGCATAAAGTACATGATGGAACGGCTTATGTCTTTTATATGGACATACGAGCCGGTGGTAAAAACTATGATGAATTCACCCGCAGAGCCATCGAAGAAGATGGAGCAAAATACATTCGTGGACGGGTTTCTACCATTTACGAACGCGACGGTAAATTAATCGTGGTTGGTGCCGATACTTTAATGGGTGCCGATACGGTAGAAATTGAAGCCGACATGGTGGTTCTTGCCACTGCCGGAGTGGCTAACGACGGAGCTGAAACCCTTGCTCAGACATTACACGTTTCCTACGACCGCTACAAATTTTTCTCCGAAGCCCATCCAAAATTAAAACCGGTGGAAACCAATACCGCTGGCATTTATTTGGCAGGGGCATGTCAAGCACCTAAGGATATTCCCGAATCGGTTTCGGCAGCTTCAGGAGTGGCAGGAAAAATTGCCTGTTTATTCTCCAATAGCGAACTTACCCGCGAACCTTTAATTGCAGTGGTTGATCGTCAACCGGCACCATCCTATTCTACATGTACGGGATGTTTCCTTTGTCAGCCGGTTTGCCCTTACAATGCAATTGAAAGAGAAGATGTTAAAGACAGGGGCGGAAATTTGGTACGACAATTGGCCTTTGTAAATCCCGGATTATGTCAGGGTTGTGGTACTTGTGTTGCCGTATGTAAATCCAAATCTATTGACATAGAGGGATATACCAATGCGCAAATGTACACCGAAGTCGATGCATTATTAAACAGCTAAAATTTAAGAATTAAAATCAAGATATAAAATGGCAGAATTTGAACCCAAAATTGTAGCCTTTGTTTGCAACTGGTGTACTTATGCCGGAGCAGATTTAACCGGTACCAGCCGAATAAAGTATTCTGAGAATGTCAGAATCGTTCGCTTCCCCTGTACAGGCCGAATTGATTATATGTTATTGACCAAGGCTTTTTCCAGTGGAGCCGATGGTATTATCGTTTCCGGTTGTCACCCGAACGACTGCCACTATACTTCAGGAAACTTCCATGCACGTCGACGTTGGATGGTGTTTAAGCAACTTTGCGACTTTATGGGCATAGATACCCGCCGTATCGTTTTCTCCTGGGTGTCGGCAGCTGAAGGTGCTAAATGGGCAGAAATTGTGAATTCCACCAATGAAGAAATCAAGAAACTGGGTCCCTATACCAATTATCATCAATTGTCATCTCAAGATATTTTAGTGTAAGTTATGGAAGAAATTAAAAAAAATGCAAAAGAACTGCTAACTGAAAACAAAGTTCAATTGGTGGTGGGTTTCGAAAAAGGAACCGCAAATAAAGTAAGGCCGGCCTTTTTTACTAAA
Organism: uncultured Bacteroidales bacterium; assembly: GCA_964543995.1. Classification (GTDB taxonomy): domain Bacteria; phylum Bacteroidota; class Bacteroidia; order Bacteroidales; family CAIXTV01; genus CAIXTV01. The sequence goes on along the minus strand of CAZJBB010000090.1, from coordinate 685 downwards.
GTGGAAGACCTTGAAAAGCTGATTTTCAACGAATTCTGTATTCATAATCTAGCTTTATATCTAAAAAAAGACATTTGTCAAAAAGCCACTTCATTAGCAATTACTGCCAACCCTAATGTGGTTAGAAGTATTTTGCAACTCGCTTCCGAAAATCAAATTAAGGAAGAGAAGATCACGATTATTGGGGTAACCTTCGAAAATAATTGTGTTGGAATTCTCGACTTTAAAGCCGCCGAAGAGTTTGCCAAAACCCAACCCAAAGGAATAAAACCCAAAGACAGGGAACTTATTGAAAAAATTCAGGCAATGTCGATGGAAGAAAAATTCAATTATTGGGTGGAGACTTTTAGTCCATGCATAAAATGCTATGCTTGCCGTGCTTCTTGCCCCATGTGCTATTGCGGCACTTGCAACGTGGAATCCAACAATCCTCAGTGGATACCGGTAGCTCCTCATAAATATGGCAATATGGAATGGCATATCATGCGTGCCATGCACCTGGCAGGAAGATGTATCAATTGTGGCGAATGCAACCGCTCTTGTCCTGTAGATATTCCTCTGAATATTCTTTCTTATATGCTTTCCGATTTTGTGATGGAAGAATTTCAATCTGAAGCCGGAGTGAGTGCCGAGTTTCTCCAGATCGGAAGAGCACACGTCTGAACTCCAGTCACCTGAAGCTATC
>CAZJBB010000089.1:0-12151 GCA_964543995.1 uncultured Bacteroidales bacterium | reverse complement strand
TCGATATTCATGGCTTTGCGACTGATGAAATGCTCGAGTTTTCCTTTAATTTGATAGGGGCATTGTTCTTCATTTGGACAGTACCAAGCCACTTCTCCTTCATTTTTTTCTAATTGTGTACTACATTCAGGGCAAACTTTAGGGAAAGTGATTAGAGGTGCAAAAAGCTCACGTTCGCTCAATTTCACTTCAGTAATTTTAGGAATGATCTCCCCGCCTTTTTCAACAAAAACCGTATCACCTTCGCACAATCCTAACTTTTCTATTTGATCGGCATTATGCAGCGTAGCTCTTTTGACAATGGTACCCGCCAATTGCACAGGAGTTAAGTTGGCTACCGGAGTTAAAGCTCCCGTTCGCCCTACTTGAAAATCGACACTCAGTAACTTTGTTGCCACACTTTCTGCTTTAAATTTATAAGCCATGGCCCAACGAGGCTGCTTAGCCGTATATCCCAATTGTTCTTGAAAATGGATGTTGTCTACTTTAATAACTACGCCATCGATATCGAATGGCAAATTGTTTTTTTCATTATAAATATTAGCAATGTAACTCAATACCTGTTCTATGGTTTGGCATTTCACCATAAATTCAGAGATTTTAAACCCCCACTTTTTAGCCAATCTTAGATTTTCGTAATGAGAATTCAGCAAAATGCTATCACCCGGAATGTAATAGCAATAACAATCCAATTTACGTTTTGCAACTTCAGCCGAATCCTGTAATTTCAAAGAACCTGAAGCTGCATTTCGAGGGTTGGCAAAAAGGGCTTCTCCGTTTTCGGCTCTTTCTGAATTTAAGTTCTCGAATGATGCCGAGGGCATCACAATTTCACCTCTGATTTCAAATTCAGCAGGAAAATCACTTCCTGTTAATTTCAATGGAACGCTTTTAATGGTCTTTACATTGCTTGTAACAACATCCCCTTTTTCTCCGTCACCTCGGGTTACTGCTTTATCCAAGATACCGTTTATGTATGTTAAGCCAATTGCCACCCCATCGAATTTCAGCTCACAAGTGTACTCGAATTCGTCAGTAATGATTTTCCTGACCCTTTGGTCAAAGTCTCTTAATTCTTCTTCACTATATGTATTGCCTAAAGAAAGCATGGGGTATTTGTGCGGCGATTGCTGAAACTCCTTGGTTATATCGCCTCCCACTCTTTGGGAAGGTGAGGTTGGCAAAATTAATTCAGGGAAAGATTTTTCTATTTCTATTAATTCCTTTAAAAGCACGTCGAACTCAAAATCCGAAATTACCGGCGAAGAGAGGACATAATAATTGTGATTATGCTTTTCAATTTCGATGCTTAATTCAGCAATTTTAAGTTTAGCTTGTTCGAGATTCATAAGATATAAATAAATTCAAAACTACAATTTTCCACCAAAAAGTCTACCCCTTCCATTCAATTTCTTAAGGAAACCTTTGCGTCATTATTCCTAAATAGGTAAATGGTTTCGATTTTATTCATGGGATTCATGGTATGTAAAATTTGGTCGATAAAGCCCGGCTTGAATGAAGTTTCAAAGCTAAGGTTGGGGAAAATGGTTTTTATTCTTCCGAGGCGTTTTGCCAGATTTGCATCGTCGTAGAAAAACACAAAGGACGGTTGTTGGTCAGCCGGAAATGGATTTACAACCGGAACAAAACGATTCATGGCGTTGGTGGTGTATGCTACCGGCCATTCTCCAATATAAAACAAGGGAGGCATTGTGGTGCTTTCCTTATTGGAATCTTCAATAAGGATCTGTCCAATATGCTGGTACTTATATAAATAAAGCATGGATTCCACTCTTGATTTCTTGCCATAATACACCGATAATGCTGCCAAGAGAATGATATTTATTACCCAAAAGAAAATCCAACTGCCTTTAATAAACTTGGCAAGGCGTTTCTTGTATTGAACCTCCGAAAAAGCCATGATTCCTCCCATAATAATAAATGGCAATATAGGAAAGATAAAACGTTCCTGTTTATTCGGGAAATAGGAATGCAACAATAAGAATACAAATGTGGGCAAGAATAGCAATAGGTGTTTACGAAAACTTTTTAAATATCCCCAGAAAATAAAAATACTGATGGGAGGAATAAGAAAACCGCAAATGGTAAAAATATAGGTGTACCAAGGGCTAACAAAATACTCATACTTATTTGCAAAATTATAACGAACATATTCCATGAGTTCGGCGAAAGGTTTTCCCCAAAGGAAATAATCAACAGGTGCCTGAATTATTATAAATATGGCAATTACCCCTAATCCAAAATACAAGGTTTGTTTCCATTTCTTTTGAAGAAGCAGGGTCAATCCCATACCACCGACGAAAAACAGGCTTTGAAACCGGATAGAAATTGCCATGCCGGTGACCATTCCTGCGAAAAACAGGTATGCTCCAATCCTTTTGGCACCTTCAGCTTTTAAAAGCATCCAAGTACCCATCATTAAAAATGGAATACAGACGACTTCCACCAAATTCCTGACACTTAACCAAGGTTGAAACCAACAGGCTGCCATGAGTAAACCCACCATAGCTGCTGTCTTTTTGTTTGACAAACGCAGGGTAATTTTATAAGAAAAGTACACACTAAGTAATGAGAACATGGCGTGCAAAAAACGTATGACGAACATTCGTGTATCCGGATTTGTGATGCCAATTATTTTCATGAGATAAAATACTACATAGTGCACCCCAACATAAAAAAAACTGTGCCCCGAAGGTCCGGCATTTCCCTGAGTCCAAGGTAACCAATTGTTATAATCACAGCCGTCTACCCAGGATTGAGCCGCTTCAATTACAATAAAATGGTCGTCGTGCATGCCAAAGCCGTTTGAAAAGAAAACTGAAATAAGACGAAGCACTATGGCTATTGCAAGTATCATAGTCAAGGGATTTTCTTCCCAATGAAATAATGTTATTTGTTGTAATTTTCTCATTATCAATAATTCACTTCGTATTTTATGGCTAATTCTTTCACTCTTTTCAAATCATTCTCCTTCTTTTGCATTGTGTAAGTGTATATTAAAAAACGGTAGGAATCGGGGTAATAAGGGAAATTTTGTATCGTTTTCTCCCACATTATAGCTGCATCCTCCCATCGATTTTCTTTAGAGTATAAAAGTCCTAAATTAAAGAAAGCTAAAGGCCGGAATGGAAAAATCTCAATTTCACGTTTAAAATACTTTTCTGCTTCGTCATATCGTTGTGTATTCATGCACACCAGTCCCATATTGCCATTAGACAAGGGTTCTTTTGGGTTGATTATCAATGCTTTTTTAAAATAGACTTCGGCATCACGATATTGTTTTTTCATATATAACATGGCTCCATAGCTATTGTTATTAAAAGGATGGTTTGGCGAAGTGCTTATCGCATCTGTCCAAAAAGTTTCTCTGTTTTGGAATACCTTTTCTCTCATGAAAGTCATTCCTCCAAAAATAAACAATATAAATATCAGAGTCACGATGGTGGCATTCTTAAATTTCAGGAAAACACTTTCCAGCCAATTTGATTTAATTACCATTAAAATCAAGCCAAAATTAGCCAAATACGTGCGATGCTCAGAAAAATCGGGAAATAAGACATTGGGTTTTATAATCCCCGGTGATATAAATCCTAGAAACCATATTAACCCCAAAATCATCCAAATTCGGTTTTGACGAGCTGATTTGTAAAAAGCCCAAGCGATGATTATCATTACCCCCCCTCCTATCACAATCGGAATTGTCAGGTCTTGAATAATGGGAAAAACACTTAAAAAAATGGGTATGAAAAATTTACCTAAATAGGCTAACAAAGCAGGTGAATTTTGAATAAAAGAACCCAATAGTTGATCTATACCAAAACCACCGGATTTGATTCCACCTAAAGCAAAAAACCTGAAAATTAGCCAGAATAAAATGATTAACCCCATGATTATTGAGGGAATTCTTAACTTTTGAATTGGCACTTTTTCTATGAGAAGGAAATACAACAAGATGAAAGGGAAAAAGCAAACGGCATTTTCTTTAGTAAATAAGGCCAAGGTGAAAAAAACGAGCCCTAACACAAATAATCGTTTTTTGCCGGATTGAAAATGTCTTAAGAAACTCAAAAAAGAAGAAAGGACAAAGATTGCCAATATGCTATCGTTTCTTCCGGGGATCCAAACCACAGCTTGCATCATTAGCGGGTGTACCGAAAAAATCAGAGAAAATAACAAAGCCAGAAGCTTATTCACCTTCAATGATATCAAGGTATAAAAGAAAAGGCAAATGGCGATAATATGATACATCATGTTCATAAGATGGAAAAAACTTACTTTACCCCCACTTATAAATACATCAAACATGAAGGACAGGTTTAGTATTGGGCGGTAATAAGCACCTCCGCTAGTTGTGTTGTGAAAAACATCTTCAAGAAATACTTTTTTTAAATATTCAGCCTTCTTCAAATAAGCCATAAAGTTAATAAGCAGTACATTGTCATCTAAATAAGTATAGTCAAAGCTAAGGGATGGGATGAAAACGATGCATGCGGCAACAGATAGCCAAATTACACAACTGAAATTTGTAAGATACCAGGCCGGAGCGTCAAGTGCTGACTGAGGCTTGCTAAAAAACATGTTTCTTTTATTATTTACCAACTCTTTAGCATTCAAAATTTATTACTTAGCATTGGAAATTATTTTCTCCAAAGAATCATTAATCTTTTCCCAATTGTATTTCGAAGAAACAAATTCAAAGCCGGCTAAACGAATGGCTTCTGCTTTTTCTTTTTTAGTGAGCAGTAAAACAATATTTTCAGCAATTTCCTCAGCCGTATCAGCAACCATAATATTTTTGTTATTTTCGGCGCCCAGGGCTTTATTGGCCAAAGTAGTGGTAATACAAGGCAGCTTCATTGCCATGGCTTCCAGTAGTTTATTTTGTAATCCACTTCCATTAAGCATTGGAGCCACAAAAACCATAGCAGAATTATATGAATCGCGAATATCTTCTACCCAACCACTAACAGTTACATGCTTAGATTGGAGATTTAAGACTTCATGCGAAGGTCGTGCCCCGGATATCAGCACGTTTGCAGCTGAGATTCTTTTATGCACCAAGGGCAAGATTTCATTGGCAAGAAAGCAAGCCGCCGCAATGTTTGGCGGGTATCCCATATTTCCAGTAAACAAAATAGAAAAGCTCTTCTCCATTTCTTTAGGTTCGAAATAATTTAAATCCACTCCATTGGGAATGATTTGAATTTCATTTTTTCTTAGATGCTGAATAAAATCCCTGTCATTTTCGGAAATGATTATTTTTTGATCAAACCTTTCAAAAACGTCATTTTCATATTGTAATAATCTTTTGTACTCAACTCTTAAAACCCTGTTTTTTATCAAACTTGAATTTTTTAATCTTCTTTCCATGCCTTTGGATAAAGCATCTTGATAATCCAAAACACAAGGAATATCAATGTTTTTTAAGTACTCTGTTGTCCTAATCATTTGACAGAAAATGCGATCCGGTTTTTCCGATTGAACAAGATCCATTAGTTTCCTTTTCGCTTTTGAATTATAGAAATAGGCAGTTTGAAAAGGGATATTCTTGAATAAACCCATGCAAAGTTGGATGAAAATGGAAAAGTAAGTTAGTTTATATATTTCAACTTTAGAGCAATATTTGCTTAAAGATTCCTTGTAGTTATTAAATTGATACGTGGGATCCGAAAGGCAAAACAGCACCAAATCGTGTTTTTCGGAAAGTGATTTAATCTGATGAAAAGCTCTTAACTTATCTCCTTTATCTAAAGGATATGGGATGCGTGATAAAAGAATAAGTATTTTCAATTTTTCGATTTAATTTAAGCAAAAGTAAAGAAATTCGTATTTCAGTATTCGAATCCAAGAGAAATATTGACCTTTAGCTTTTATAATGCATCAGGCATTTGCTGTAAAAAGCTTCTAACTTACTCACAGCCTTTTCGTTATTATGCTGATTGAGCACTAATTGATGTGCATTATTGCCTATGTTTGAACAAAATTCATCTGAAGTAAAGCACTGTTTTATTTTCTCAAGAAAATCATTGGCAGTTTCGGCTATCAAGATGTCCTTACCTTCGGTGTATTGAATCCCAGAAGCTCCTTGTAAGGTTGAAATGATGGGTTTTTTCATCCACATACCTTCAATAATTTTAATTCTTATACCGCTTCCCGAAAATAGCGGAACAATCATAAGCGATTTATTGCGCATAAATTCCATGGCATCAGGAACTTCCCCAAGAACTTGAACCCCAATAAGATTGTTTTCGAGTAAATCATTTGGCATAAATCTTCCGGCTAAAAACAAAATGGCTTTAGGGAATTCAAGTAACACTTTAGGCCAAACTTCCTTTAAGAACCAGCGAATACCGGTTTCATTCGGTATCCAGTTCATTGAACCAATGTGAAATAAGCTTTGGGGTATAATGCTTGTTTCAGATACGATAGCTTGGTTTGTTTCAATTCCAAAGGGCACATCGATAAGCGGCACCCGGCACCCAAATTCATGCAAATATTTAGCATCTTTGGAAGAAATTGCAGCTACTCCATCCGCTTTATTCAAAATATATGCTTCAAAGCGTTTTAAGCGTGTTGCTAATAAATGAATGTACTTTCTTCGTAAAGGCTTAATTGTTTCTTTAGCGATTTTAAACCAAATGAGGTGTTCTATATTATGAGCTCTGATGATGATTTTAGCGTTCGAATACTTCCTGACAATATCAATATAGCTGCCCATATATATGGTTTCGAATTGAACAATGTCAAATGAGTCTCTTTTTAATATGTTTACCAATGCTTTCTTAAACTTTTTTGCAATAAACCTTTGGGCATGGTATGATTTCCTCGAAAACAAATTGACTAATGCAGCATAAGGATTGATTTTCAGGCTGATATATACCAATTCCAAGCCGGTTTTCTTAAGATAATCTTGCGGAATACTCTCAGTATTAATTTTAAACTTGTCGGAGGTTACGGCAAGTACTTTAACCTGATGACCTGAATTTATGAGCCCCGTAATTATTGCATTCATGGCAATAGGCCCCCCTTCAACAGGTGGAAACGGAGATTTATTGCAAACAAAAAGAATTCTCATGATTTTAATCGTCGAGTCGCTAAAGTTTGTTTTAACTTCAATATTAATTTAAAGATGAAGTTTGAATTTAAAAGTGGAGAATCGGAGGTCGCTTTAACAGTTAAGAAAATACCTAAGGGCATTAAAAAGCCTGAAGCTAACCACATTCCTATAAATGGACTAAGCCCTCCGTCGCGGGCAATTTTTTCACCTGTAATGGAAATGACGTAATACAATACAAAGAAAGCTACCGAAATTACCACAGGCCAACCAAAGCCACCTTTCTTAACAATAGCCCCTAAAGGCGCTCCAATAAAGAATAAAATAAAGCAGGCAATAGAGAGGGTGAATTTTTTGTGCCACTCAATTTTATGCTTATTGATGCTTTTGTTGTATAGATCTCTATCGGTGAATTGGTATTGGATATTATCTTTAATATTTCTTGCAAATTGCAGAGCTTGAGATAAAATGAAGGTTTTCTTGTTTTTATCAAAGTTCTTAAGCAAATCATAATTAAGCGTTTTCAAACTATCATTGGAAACTTTTGCATTGGAATCAATAATCGAGAAAAAGTAAAAGTTAGACAAGAGTTGCTTGGTATAGGTACTTCTTTTGGCAGTCTTGTTGGTTTCCATGGAATCTATTTTCGTTGAAAGCTGCTGAATATTCATCATCTGGGAACTGTTCTTGAACATGGCTTCGTTGGTCTTGTTCATGGAAAATGCTGATAAGTCATAACGAACAGAAGCTTCACTAAAATGGGCTCTTTGAAATGGTCTGGTTAACTGACTTTCAGGGCTTTTTATTTTCTCTATGTACTTATAACCATTTATTAATTGAATAATTAAATAATGCTTATCCGGAGTTTGAGTGATTTTTCCTTTTTCTGCTATGGTAAGCGAAGTGTTTCCATTGCCTGTTGTATGGTCGTATATCATTATATTATATACGGTTTCTCCATCTTGATCCTTTTTGGCAACTTTTATTATGTACCCTTCAATAGTATTATTAAAAACACCTTCTTTAATACTAAACGCAGGTTTTTGCTCCCTTACTTCGGTTAATAAAGAAACCATTTTTAGGTTCGCCACCGGTAACACATAATTTGAAAAGACAAATGCAACTACACTTAAAAGTAAAGAAATTACAATTAGGGGTCTCATTATTTTTTTTAATGGAATTCCGGCCGCTTTCATGGCTACAAGTTCATTGTGCTCGCCCAGGTTTCCAAACGACATGATGGAAGACAATAATATTGCTAAGGGAAGTGCCATGGGAACAAAGGTTGAAGAAGCAAAAAACAAAAGTTTTACAATTACTACCGTTTCTAAACCTTTCCCAACCAAATCGTCAATGTACTTCCAAACGAATTGCATTAATAATACAAACAAAGCTATCATAAACGTCATAAGAAAGGGGCCCATATATGACTTGATAACTAATTGATATATCTTCTTCAAACACTTGGATTTAGGCTGCAAATATACGTATTTCTCATGAGAGAACTTAAATCCATGAATTGTAAAAATTATATCGCTTAGGTTTAATTAACGCTATTACTATATTTAAAAGTCACAATATCGCTTTGCTCATTGGGCAAACAAAGTTAGAATTGTCTTATGAAATAATTTATTTCCACTATTTTACAATTCAAGGGGGTACAACAAGTCGAAAGTATTATTTTTGTCAAAAAAATATCTTTTTATGAAAACAATGTCAATTATTGGAATCGTATGGTTTTCGCTTAGTCTGCTTTGTGTTCTTGCCTTTTCTGGTTCATACGACTTGGAAGCTGCAGCAGGTTGGGGAGTGTTAGGACTACTGTATGCCATACCTTATGCAATTGTGGGTTTGGTTAAATCCTCAAAGTCCGGTTCTCCAAAACTAAACATTAGCAGTGAATTGCTAAAGCTCAATGAATTAAAAGAAAAAGGTATTCTAACCCAAGAAGAGTTTAATCATAAAAAAGCGCAATTACTTCATTAATAATCAGATTTCTTCTTCCTTTAGCAAATCCGGTCGTAGTGTGATGGTTTTTTTTAATGCCATTTCATTTTGCCATTTTTTTATTTCCTTTTCGTTGCCGGAAAGCAAAATATCAGGAACTTTCATACCTTTATATTCAGAAGGTCGGGTATAAACCGGAGGGGAAAGCAGGTCATTTTGAAATGAATCTGTCAATGCTGAAGTTTCATCATTTAACACTCCGGGAATCAATCTAATAATTGCATCGGAAACCAAAGCAGCAGCCAATTCACCACCCGATAACACATAATCGCCGACTGAAATTTCCAACGTAATATATGCATCTCTGATCCTTTGATCTATACCTTTATAATGTCCGCAAAGCAACATGATATTTCCTGCCATAGAAAGCTGATTAGCAATTCTTTGATTAAAGGTACTTCCATCAGGAGTTAAATAAATAATTTGGTCGTAGTTCGTTTTTGTTTTCAAATGATCAATACAGCGTGCTATGGGCTCAATCATCATTACCATTCCTGCATCTCCTCCATAGGAATAATCATCCACATTACGATGTTTGCTGGTTGAATAATCTCGGATATTATGGATGAATATTTCAACCATTTTTTTTTCTTTTGCCCTTTTTACAATGGAATGGCTAAATGGGCCTTCAAACATTTCTGGAAATATGGTTAATATATCAATTCTCATTGTGTAAAATTACAAAAAAACCATGAATGATTTTTTTTTGTAATTTAGCTTAAAATCCATATTTGAAAAATTATTATAACATACTGGGAATTAATACTTCTGCTAATGCTGATGACATTAAAAAAGCATACCGACAGAAAGCCAAATTACACCATCCTGATGTTAGCAACAGTAAAAATGCGAAGGAAAACTTCCAATTAATACATGAAGCTTATTGTGTTCTCACAAATGAAAAAACTCGGAAACTTTATGATTTTAAATTTAAAGATGATAAAGTCAATTATAAAAAATATGGTACGAGTGTAAGAAACCCATCCTATGAACGTCCGCCTTTTACCGGCTCAAATGTAAACTCAAACACCAGCCAAAACGAATATAAAGCTAAGCCTCCCATAGTTAAAATTGACGGAAAGGATAAAATCTTTTTCTATACATTAATCGTTTTGGGGGCTTTATGTGTCCTTTTCGGAATTTACGATTTAATTTTCAAGGAGTGGGATAAAGACCCAAGCATTTCCGGCGTACTATTTGGAATTTCTTTCTTGTTGATCCTAATTCGAGGTTGGACTTTAATGACAAAAAAACAATGACGCAATACTAAGAACCTAAAGTCAGGTTCTTAACTTCATTATTGAGCAATATTTTAATATTAATAAAGTACTTTTTATGTTTTTCTTTTTGAAGTTGCATGACTCTGTTCACAACCTCAAAGACTTCATACATTTCTTTAGTTTTAATGGTAATTCCCGTGGCAGTATGTGTGTTTTCAACCAAAAGGTTATCAAGTTCCTTTTTGATTTGATGATTAAAGATTTCTAAATCAACGGATTCATTAATCGGAAAAATAGTAAGTTCAGCAACTGCAGACATAATTAAGTATTTATTTTGCCGATTTTATTTTCAATAGATTCTATTTTCTTTTGCATGCAATTCTCTTTATTCTTTCGGATATCAAATTTAACCGTGGAATACACTCGATTGCAATCCGGTTCAAGTATTTGGTATGATTTACTTATTATATCCAAGGCTTCGCTCATACTTGAGGTTTCGAAAACGGTTCCCATGGGGGTAAGCTTATAATTGTAGCCTGATTGGGAAATCATTTGAACAATTCGACTTACATAGGGACTGGCACTCTCCCCTTTATCTGTTGGAAACATGGCAAATTCTACTAATACTGACATTTCATTTATATTTAATCGTTTAAAGAAGTAAAGTTACGTATAATTAAGTAAACATGGTTGCTTAGCATTATTTATGATAATCCCTTTTTCTTAACTGCATTTTTTAATTCCAATACACTGCAATTACTACATCCTGATTCACAATGATGTGCAGCGCTTTGAGGGGGTTTAATCCATTTTATCATTCTGAAAATAATTATACCGACCGTGCAAATTAATATAAGAGAAGTTACTATTTCTTGCCAATTCATCATAAGGTATTTAAGTATGGAAAATAGTTTGTAACACAAAGGAATAATGCATAACCCGCCGAAAATAAGAAAAATAATGACCAAAATATTGCCGGAATGTGGGTTGTTTTTTTAAGATTAGTGGCATCTCCTGCCTTGGATGCGTCTTTTATACAAATTACAAAAAGTTCAACAGCTGAAATACTGGATTCGCATAAAACTATAAAACTTAAAAATAACAAGAATAATAAGGTTAAACTGTCCAAGTGAAGGTAATAAATGAAACCCGTAAGCGATATAAAAAGCAATAACCACAGAATTCCGAATTTATTTCTTACAAAGAAGATGAGACTGAAAGTACTCAATATGATAATGCCAAGCAGCAGCTCCACATAATACTGCTTTTGGATTAAAAATAGCATGAGCAAAGCAAAAAATGAGGATGCAGGATACCCAACCAAAGAAACTAAAATCGAGGCAAATTTGCTCTTTGTGGCTGTGGTCGCAGAGCCGGAAAGGTCGTTGAATAATTCCATTTTTTTTAAGCTGCCATTAAGAAAAAGAGCCATTAGAGCATGGGCATTCTCATGTATAAGGGTATTAAATACTCTGAAATATTTCCCAATATAGGGAGTTCGAATGATTGTTAGAGCAAATACCAGCATCAAATAAAACAAAAAATCTTTATTTTGAAATAATGCTTTCATGTTAAACGAATAGTCCACTAATAAAATAAACCAACATAGCCATAAACCAAGCTAAGAATGTATTGAAAAGTAAGGAAAACGCACTCCATTTCCAACTTCCTGACTCTTTTGCAATGGCAGCTAAGGTTCCCACACAAGGGAAATACAGCAATACAAAAACCATAAATGCAAAAGCTGCTCTGGGGTTCATTCCGGTTTCGGTTGAAGATTCTTGAATTCTAGTCCCCAAAGACTGATCTGATGAATTTGCCGAATAATTTCTATGATATAAAACATTCA
>CAZJBB010000088.1:0-12187 GCA_964543995.1 uncultured Bacteroidales bacterium | reverse complement strand
ATAATATATTGAGAAAAAGTATTAATTCAAATATTGAAAAGTTCTATTCATCTGAGATACAGAAAAGCACTAAATTCCTTGAATATCTTCTTTCTTGGCCTGAAATGACAGATGAAGAATTCAGAGGTATTAAAGAAAAAAGGAAACATCTAAATAAATGGAAGTAATTTGCTTAGATACGAATATACTCATTGATCATAAAAGAGCAAAAGAAAAGGGGAAAACTCGTTTTTATCAATTGGCTTTGCAAGGTTATAGTTTTAAAATAACCTCAATTAGTGTTTATGAATTATTTAAAGGAGACAACTCTGCAGAAGATGAACATTGGATTTCTTTTTTTGAAAAAGTGGAGATTCTTGATTTTGATTATTCCTCTGCCAAAATAGCAGGAAATATTTTCCGCGATTTAAAAAATATCGGCAGTCTTATCGATATCTCCGATATATTAATTGCAGCAATTTCTATTAAAAATGGCTTAGTATTAGCAACTGAAAATAAGAGACATTTTAATAGGATTAAAGGTTTACATACAATCTAAGTACTTTAAAAAACAAAAAACGGCACTCCTGGTCTGAGGTATACTCCATGTCAACGTATTTTGTCGGTTCCTGCTCTGAGGGATACTCCATGTAAACGTATTTTGTTAGTTCCTTCTCTGAGGGATACTCCATGTAAACGTATTTTGCCGATTCCTGCTCTGAGGAATACTCCATGTAAACGTATTTTATTAGTTCCTGCTTTGAGGGATAGTCCATGTAAACGTATTTTGCCAGTTCCTGCTTTGAGGGATAGCCCATGTCAACGTATTTTGCCGGTTCCTGTTCTGAGGAATACTCCATGTAAACGTATTTTGTTAGTTCCTGTTCTGAGGAATACTCCATGTAAACGTATTTTCTTAGTTCCTGTTCTGAGGGATGCTCCATGTAAACGTATTTTCTTAGTTCCTGCTCTGAGGAATTGAGCAAATCAATGTATTATATAGGTTCATAACTATTAGGGATAATTAAAATAAATCTCTTGCCAAATTTTTATTTGTTAAACAAACATTTTTTGTATTTTTACAACAATTAACCCCAAGGGTTCAACAAATTGTACAATTAATTTTTGTAAAACTTAAAACTTCATAGAATGGAAACAACGCACTGGCAAGCAAGCCACAATCCGTTTAGAGCAGCCATGGAAGAAAGTGTAGAAAATGCACTGGGTATTGCAACTTTTACACGCAATATGCTGTTCGCAAACAAAGACAACACCGACACCGGTTTTGGAATACTCTTTTCCGAAACCGAAGCAAAGTACAATGCCTTGCTCGATGCCTTAGGCATCAAAGGGAGCAATGAAAGCAACAAACTCGCCAATACCGAGCATGTTGGGCTTATGTACCAAGACATGAAAGAAAAGCTAGACCATTTCGACGATTTAATTCGTCCGGTATTTGGCAAAAGCACCCTTGAGTACAAGACCCTTTGGGGGAACAATCGCAACCGCTTTTATAGAGGTTCCCTCGAACAAAGAGAAACGGCATTATTAAGTTTTGCTACTTCAATGCAAGCCTATTCCGATTTGGCCGATGTAGCAACCGAAGTCATTAGCTATTACAAAACCTTGAAATTAGCCCGTGAAGCCCAACAAGGCTTGATCGGAGGTTATAAAACCAACAGCATTGAAGCAAGAAATGCTGTACAAGCCTTAATTTTACAATTCGACAGAAATTTAGGCTGGCTGAAATTTTATTATGGTTTATATCCTGATGCCCCTACCAAGATTAATGCTTTTTTCGACTTAAGTAAAATTATCAATCACGGCAACAACAAAAACTATAGCTTGCATATCCCCATAGGCGGATTTGCAAAAGTTTGCCGACATGCTTTTAAACCCACCGACAAAGTAAAAATCATGGTAGATGGCACCGAAGATCTTTGGATTGGCTTGTCTTTGGATGGCAAAACCCCGGCTAACCAAAGCAATGCTTTTCATGCAGCGGCAGGCACCACTATTGAAAAACCGGCCAGCGAAATCTTCCCCGATTTTACCCACCGAGTAGTAACGGCTTCCAACACCAGCCAAACCAACCCATCGCATTTGGTTTTTGAGATTATAGAGGCTTAATGTATATTATAAAGATTCCATCTTTTTGGGGAGGTGGAATCTTTTGTTAAAATAAAAGGATATATTTGTTGTATCAAAATTGAATAAAATGTAAAAATGAATAATTAAAATATAGCGTTTAGCCGAATTCTGTACTTGAAACCGACCAAATTTCACTAGATAAACAGGATAATAAGCAAAACGCCACGGAAAGCGTGGTCGTTGCTTTACATCTGTTTATCGGGCTCTTGGTCGGGCCTCAAGTACAGCGTAGGTAATGTACCACGCTATTTTTTTTGCAAAAATGAACTGGAGTCCAGAAACCAATAAAACGGGGCGAAACTGCTGAGCCATACAAGTAGTAAAATTCAAAATTATTAAAATGAGAAAAATTATTACAATTGCGATTTTTGCATTATCAGTTAATGCTTTTGCACAAACATTAAAGAGCTTTACAGGAGATTATCCATTAAGTTATCCGTTTATTGGACAAAATGGAAAAGCAACTTATAAATATTATGATGACCCAATTACGTATTCTCGCATTAAAAACGGGGTTTTTACTTTTAATTTTAAAGGCATAGGCGATTATGCTCCGGTTGAAATAAGTGTTACAGGTAATTATAAAAATAACCTTAAAGATGGAAATTGGATTGTAAAACAAATTACTAAAGATTTTTACAGTAATGGGAAATATTTAAGTGGCACCATAATATGCACAGTAAGTTATAAAGAAGGGGTTCTAAATGGCACTTTTAAATATACAAGTTCAGCAACTTCAAGAAAGAAAACATTTAATAGAGCAACAAAACAATTTGAATATTCCAAACCCACTCCTCCAGAAACAGAGAAATTGGAAGCAAAATTCAGAAAAGATACAACAAAAACAGTAACTAATCAAAGTAAAAATATACTTGTCGGAAATTTTTTATATAACATGTCAGATCCCAATACTAATAATAGTAAAAGTATAATTGCAAAATTTGATTCGTTGGGCTTTTGTATCGGGAAATATACAATAAAAGGTTCTAAAAACGAAAAAATTATTGAATTTTCAGATGGCAGTATTTTGACTAAATATATTAATCGAAATTCGCAATCAGGAGAAGCAGAAATAAAAAATATTTGCGAAGATTATGAAACAAATATTTGGAATAAATTTCTTTTATATAGTAAAAACTCACCTGATTCACTAAAATCTTTGTATAATTCTTACTCTTTTCAATATAGAAATTTATCAGAAGGTTTGGGAAGTGATGGTTATTTAAAAATAAAAGAAATATTAGAACAAACATTTTTTATGTGTAAGGATATAAAAGGTGATGTTAATTATAAAGATGGTTCTTATAATTTTGATGGATTTAATTATAGAAAAATCGTTAAACAATAAAAAATCACATGGAAAATATTTCGGAAATATTAAAAGAGTACGACATAATCTTGAATAAAATGATTGGAATTGTTAAATCATTTGAAGTATCGAATTATTCAATGACGGTGGAACAGGAAAAGGATTTCTGTGAAAATTACGAAACATTATCTAAATCTTTAGATGATGTTGTTGAAAAATTGAAAAAAACTTTTAATTTACCACAACCAAGCTATTAGATTTCAAAACTATGCGTATGAATCTGGTAGCATTTGCAGCAATCAAATAAAGGTATTTCTTTCAACTTCTATCACTGAAAAACATTTGTCTATGAGCATTAATGATTCCATCTTTTTAGCAAGTTGGAATCATTTGTTAAAATAATTTTGATAAATTTGCTAAATATAAAGTCAAACTAAACTTAAAAAATGAAAAAACAAATTACGTTAATTGCACTTGTTTCATGCTTGCTTGCATTTTCTTGCACTTCCGACTCTGAAAAACCAGTGACGGAAAGTAAAGCCCAAGAAAAAAAGTTAGAGGTAATTTTTGATGTTCCATCATTGGTAAATAAAGACATTAAAGAGATAAAAAAAATTCTTGGGAAACCTACATCTGATACTGAACCGACTAATGCTCAACTAGAAGGAGCTTTAGTTTCTTGGGATAAAACATTTTCAAAGAATGGATATGATTTAATAGTTACATATAATCCAAATACCGGAGTGGTGATTGATTTTTTTGTTGGCACCAAAGATCCATCAGGAAAAACTAAAGATTATAATGATTTACTTCAAATTGCAAATGTTTCTAAATCCCCTGAAAATATCATAGTAAAACCTATAAGAGCAATAGCGGATCCATCATATTATACAGGTATCAAAATTTCAAAGAATAGAGAGTTGAAAAATTAACTATATGGATTTTATAACTATAGACTTTGAAACAGCCAATTCCGAAAGGAACAGCCCTTGTGAAATTGGATTAACATTCGTTAGCAATAATAAAGTTATTGAAACAAAATCTTGGTTAATAAAACCAATAAATAACAGGTTCGATTACTTTAACATATTACTTCATGGTATTAGACCAGAGTATGTTGCTGATAAACCTGAATTTAATGAATTGTGGGATGAAATTAGACCTATTATTGAAAATCAGTTTTTAATTGCACACAATGCAGGTTTTGATATGAGTGTTCTGCGGAAGACATTAGAAACTTACAATCTTCCTTTTCCAAACTTAAATTATTCTTGTAGTTATATCTTTTCAAAGAAAGTTTGGCAAAGACTTCCTGCTTATGATTTGAAATCGCTATGCAAACTAAATAATATTGAATTTAATCACCACAGGGCAGGAGCAGACAGCGAAGCAACAGCCAAATTATGTGTTAAAGCTTTTGATATTGCAGGTGTTTCTTCAATTGAGGACTTCCAAGAAAAACTTAAAACAACTATTGGTAAACTTTATAATGGTGGTTACATCCCTTCTGAAACAAAAAGAATACAAAAGCGACATGACCTTACTAAAATTGAGGGTGATCCATCAAAGCATAATCCTGACAGCATATTTTATGGCCGTACTGCTGTTTTTACAGGTGCATTATTATCAATGACTAGAACCGAAGCTCAACAAATAATTGCTGATATAGGTGGAAAAATCGGAAATAGTGTAACAAAAGATACCGACTTCTTAATAGTGGGTCAGCAAGATTATCGCGTAGTTGGTGAAGCAGGAATGAGTTCCAAACAAGTGAAAGCCATTGATTTAATAAATAAAGGCTTACCGCTGGAAATATTATCAGAAGAAAATTTTTTAAAAAATATTGACTTCAGTCAAGAAGCCACTAAAACTGAAACAAAAAAAGACTTTTTTGAAATTGCATCATTGTTAGCTTTAAAATTTAGCGATAATAAAGACACTCCTACGCTTTTGAAGCTAAAAGAAAAAACTCAATCAAAAACAAAGTCCATTACTGAAATAAAATTTCAAAAGAGAGTTGAAGAATGGTGCCAGTTAATAGAATTTGTTGTATCCAAAGTGGAATATCAAAAAGCAATGAGATTTATTAGCCTTAAACCTAATATTGAAAAGACTATTAATCATCATACCCAATGCCAGGACTTTTTGGACTTTACTGACTATTTTTCACTTAGAAGAGACCAAGAAAATTGTTCAGATGTGGAATGCGGTTTGCTGGCTGCACTACATACAGAATTTCAAAGAGAAATAGAAAGAAAAATATCAATGAACTCTCCCAGCTTGGCGTAGCATCTGCTACGTCAAAGCATTTGGTAGCATTTGCTACAAAAGGGTTATGGCTTAAAGAAACCAATTAAAATCCCAGCTTGGCGTAGTATCCTCTACGTCAAAGCATTTGGTAGCATTTGCTACAATCAAATACAGGTATTTCTTTTCCGTTTAAACAATTAAAATTCCGGTTTAAGTTATTCCCTAGCTTGGCGTAGCATCCGCTACGTCAAAGTATTAGGTAGCATTTGCTACAATCATATACAGGTATTTCTTTTCCATTTAAACATTTTAGATTCCGATTTAAGATATTCCGCCAATTTCAAACGGCCCAGCTTGGCGTAGCATCCGCTACGTCAAAGTATTAGGTAGCATTTGCTACAATCAATTTCAGGTAATTCTTTTCCGTTTAAACAATTAAAATTCCGGTTCAATACCGATTGTATATATAGTCCAATTTCGCTTCGCCCAATTGCAAAAACATCTATTACATCGGCATTTTAGGATAATTCAATTGGATGATTATAAAATTCAAAATGGTTTAAGTTATTCCGCCCATTTTAAATGGCTTAAATCCCCTCCCCTGAGGAATTTATCAAATCATCACACAAATTAATCCACATTTCCGCTTCCATTTCAAAGAACAATTTTAACTTTGCTCTTTAAAACCATATCATCATAAAACCTGATTACAATATGAAAAATACTGCATTTACTCAATTTCACGAAGCGCTGGGCGCAAAAATGGTTCCTTTTGCCGGATATTACATGCCGGTGCAATACGAAGGCGTTTCTGTTGAACACGAAACCGTTAGAAATACACTCGGCGTTTTCGACGTTTCTCACATGGGCGAATTTTGGGTAAAAGGCCCTAAAGCTTTGGAATTTGTTCAATGGGTTACTTCCAACGATGCTACCAAATTATGGGACGGAAAAGTTCAATATTCTTGCTTCCCCAATGGAAAAGGCGGCATAGTCGACGACTTATTGGTGTATAAAATCAATGACGAAACCTATTTATTGGTGGTAAACGCAGCCAACATCGACAAAGATTGGGCTTGGTGCAATGCTCAAAATAAAATGGGAGCTGTGTTGTACAATGCTTCCGACGAAATTTCCCAACTGGCCATCCAAGGTCCTTTGGCACTAAAAGCCATGCAAAAGCTTACCGATACGCCTATCCTGGACATGGAATACTACACTTTCAAAAAAGTGAATTTTGCAGGTATTAAAGACGTGATTCTTTCTACCACAGGTTATACCGGATCAGGAGGTTGCGAAATATACTTTGCCAACGAAGATGCCCTCCTTATTTGGAATGCTGTTTTTGAAGCCGGTAAAGAATTCGGTATTAAACCCATAGGCTTAGCCGCCCGTGATACCCTAAGATTAGAAATGGGATTTTGTCTGTACGGGAATGATATCGACGATACGACCTCTCCTATCGAAGCCGGTTTGGGTTGGATTACCAAGTTTACAGATCAAAAAGACTTCATCGATAAATCGGTATTGCAATATCAAAAAGAAAATGGAGTCAGCCGGAAATTAATCGGCTTTGAAATGATAGACAAAGGCATCCCCCGACATGAATACGAAATTTGTGATGCAGACGGAAAGGGTATCGGACATGTAACTTCAGGAACCATGGGACCCTCTGTTAAAAACGGAGTAGGCATGGGCTATGTTCGTCCCGAATTTGCTAAAGAAGGAAGCGAAGTCTATATCAAAATCAGGGATAAAATATTAAAAGCCAAGGTGGTTAAATTCCCTTTTTACAAAGGTTAATTCCTAATGAATTCCGCTAAACCTACCCTTGAGGTGTGCTTCTGCCCTCCTCTTTTCAAACATAAACTTACCCAAGAACATTACATCACTGTAGTGGTTGACATTCTGCGTGCCAGCACTTCCATTTGTACTGCCCTTTTCAATGGGGCCAATAAAATCATACCGGTTCCCACCGTTGAAATGGCGGCCACTTTTGTTGGAAAAGGCAACCTCATCGCAGGAGAAAGAGATGGCGCCAAACTGGAAATTGCGGACTTAGGGAACTCCCCTTTTCAATTTAGTGCTGAAAATGTATCGGGAAGAAACATAGTGATGACCACCACCAATGGCACCCATACCATAGAATTGGCCAAATCGTCGGACCAAATCGTGATTGGTGCCTTTGTAAATATTTCTGTTTTAACCCAATGGCTTATCGAACAAAACAAAAATGCAGTCATCTTTTGTTCCGGATGGAAGAACAAATTCAACTTGGAAGATACTGCTTTTGCCGGAGCCTTAGCCGAAAGATTGCTTGCTTCCGGTAACTTTAATAACATCTGCGACTCCGCTTCAGCAGCCTTGGATCTTTGGTCTATTGCCAAACTCGATTTGAATACTTACATAAACAAAGCGCTCCATCACCAACGATTAACCCGCATGGGATTTGAAGATGTAATTCCTTATTGTCTTTCCAACGATTTAGCCCCCGTGGTCCCCATTTTAAAAGATAACGAAATTGTAAAAGTTTGATTTAAAAATAGCTACAATGAAAAAAGTAAAAACCCATTCAATTTTATCATTAATACTTATGGTACTAGTTATGAATGCCTGTAAATGTCCTACAGGTGAAAAAGCCCCAAAATCTAAAGACGAATTCAAATACCTGCTCGAACAATTCGGTGATGTAAAAATTATCCGTTATCAAATTCCTGAATTCGACTCCCTGAGTTTGCAACAAAAAGAGTTGGTCTATTATTTAAGCGAAGCCGCTTTGTGTGGAAGAGATATTATTTATGATCAAAACTACAAGTATAATTTATTGATTCGTAAAACTTTGGAAGAAATTGTCACCCACTTTAACGGAGATAAAAACACCGAGGAATACAAGAAATTCTTGGTGTATGTGAAAAGGGTTTGGTTTTCGAATGGCATCCATCATCATTATTCCAATGATAAGTTCATTCCTGAGTTTTCAAAGGATTACTTTAGCCAATTGGTAAAAAATGCAACCAACGCCAATTTCCCTATGGATGCAGGTGAAAACACTGAGACTTTCATCAATCGACTGATCCCTCTTATTTTCGATCCCAACATTGCTCCTAAAAAGATCAGCTTAGACCCTTCAACCGATTTAATTAAAGCCTCGGCTACCAATTTTTATGATGGGGTTAGCGAAAAAGAAGCCGAAGAATTTTATGGCAAGATGAAAGATAAGAATGACCTCACCCCTATTTCCTATGGTTTGAATTCGAGATTGGTAAAAGAAAACGGAAAATTGGTTGAAAAGGTTTTCAAAATTGGAGGCTTATACGCTCCTGCTATCGAAAAAATCGTTTTCTGGCTTAATAAAGCGGTAGAAGTGGCTGAAAACGATCAACAGAAAAAGGGTATTCAAAAGCTGATTGAATATTACACTACCGGCAACCTTAAAACCTGGGACGAATACAATTTAATTTGGGTGGAAGACCATTCCAAAGTGGATTTCGTGAATGGGTTTATTGAAGTTTATGGAGATCCTTTGGGTAAAAAAGCCACATGGGAATCGGTGGTGAACTTCAAAAACATAGAAGCCACTAAAAGAACAGAAATCATCAGCCAAAATGCCCAGTGGTTCGAGGACCATTCACCGGTGGACGCCAAGTTTAAGAAAAAACAAGTCAAAGGCGTGAGTGCCAAGGTAATTAATGTTGTGCAATTGGGAGGAGATTGTTATCCCAGTACGCCCATTGGCATCAATTTGCCCAATGCCGACTGGATTCGCAAGGAGCATGGTTCCAAATCGGTGACCATGGAAAACATCACTTACGCTTACGATCAAGCAGCTTTAGGTAATGGTTTTCTCGATGAATTTGCTTACTCCAAGGAAGAAAAAGAACTCTCCGAAAAATACGGTTTCCTTGCAGGAAACATACACACCGATTTGCATGAATGTTTAGGGCATGGTTCAGGGCAATTGCTTCCCGGAGTGAGTGCCGAAGCCATGAAAAACTACCACTCAACCTTAGAAGAAGCTCGAGCCGATTTATTTGCACTCTATTACATCATGGACCCCAAAATGGTGGAATTAGGCATACTTCCTTCCTTGGATGCCGCTAAAGCAGAATATAATGGCTATGTTCGTAATGGATTGATGACCCAATTGGTGAGGATAGAATTGGACAAGAACATTGAGGAATCTCACATGCGAAATCGTCAGTTGGTAGCCAAATGGTGCTACGAAAAAGGCAAAGCAGAAAATGTGATTGAGATGAAAGTAAAGAATAACAAGACCTATGTGGTAATCAACAACTATGAAAAACTCAGGACGCTTTTCGGACAATTGTTAGCTGAAATGCAACGCATAAAGTCGGAAGGGGACTTTGAAGCAGGAAAAAAGATTGTGGAAGATTATGCCGTAAAGGTAGATCCCGTTTTGCATAAAGAAGTTAAGAGCCGATACGAAAAACTGAAACTGACGCCTTATGGCGGGTTCATCAATCCGGTGTTAAAACCGGTAATAAAAGACGGAAAGATTACCGACATTAAGGTAGAATATCCTGAGAATTACATGGAGCAAATGCTATATTATTCTAAGAATTATTCGTTTTTGCCGGTGAAGAATTAAATCAGACATTGTTGTGTGCTATAAAACAGAACACTGATAATACTGATTTGATTGATTTTCGCAGATGCCAGAAAGCTGTATGTGAGTATGAAATTTTCGAGGAATTCTTGTTTTCTTTTGTCCAATTATTCTTGTTATGGATTCAAAATCAGCTTCCGGGTATATAACTTATCCCCCACCCTTGCTTTCAGAACATAGACCCCATGGGCATAAGCACTCATATTTATTGAGGTGATAGCCCCCTGATTCTCATAAATTCTTTTGCCGAACATATCAAATATCTCTACCCCATTCAATGCGTCGCCGGTGGTTAATTTCACATAAAATTCACCTGAACCGGGGTTGGGATATACTTGTAGGTTTTCTTTCTGATTTTCTTCAACCCCACCTGAAATTGCCACACAACCATCAACCAGAGAAACTGAAGTAGACTGAACTATGGGATGAAGGGTTTCAGCAGCATGTCCGTTGCTTACCGTAAAAAGGGTAAGAAAATTGGTCAAGGTATCTTCATAGGACGAGATAGATGATTGTGAATAACAGGCATTGGAGTACCAACCGCTGGAGTCTGTTTGTGCTATCCCAATTTGAGGATTCAGGGTAGGAGGAGATTTCACTCCCATTGCAGGACCATTGCTTAAAAAAGCTAAGTTTTTATATTTTGTTTCAATAGCCGAAGTGACCCTCCCAAACGCAAACATTTGAAAGGAAGATGTCAACTGCAAAGCCGTATCGGCCATGACAATATTCTCGGGAACGGCTATCAAGTATTTGCCGTCAGTTTTCAAAAACAAAGTGGAAGTGGGAGAGGAATAAGGACTAGAGGTCAAGTACTTCTTATTTTTGATCACGTTTCCCAAGGTATCCACTTTTATCAGAAAGGTTCCTGCATATTCATTGAAAGCTAGAGCAAGTATGGTTATTCCTTGATTTGTAAACGCAAAATCCGTAGCAAAAAGCTGCGCATAAGGATATTGTAAAAAATAACGGTTCGCCCTAATAATGTCACCCGAAGGAGACAATTTCATTAAAAATGCATTGCTTTCGAAATTGGGAGGTGGCGGTGGATTTTGAGTTGAAGGGTGATTTTCGGTGAACCCTGAAATATAGAAATACCCATCCGAAGATTGTTTAACGGCATACCCATCATTACTCCAATCCCCGGAATGATAGGTTTTTGACCATTGGAGGTTCCCATTCACATCCAGTTTAAATACTTCCATGTCACCACTCGTATTATCCAACAACTTGGAATAAGCGGAAACGATACATCCTTGATCGTTTGTTGAGAATATCGAATACGAACTCCCATTAGGACCTAATGGAAAGGTTCTGGTCCAAAGGGTATCCCCTTGCTGATTCAATTTCACACAAAGCATATCATAGTATGAACCTGCTGCATTATAAATATTCCCGGCAACAAGGATATCGTTTATTCCGGAAACGGTAACACAGGAAAATTCATTTTGACGCCCATTGACTTCAAAAGATTTACTCCAACCATAATTCCCCAAGGAATCCAATTTAATGATATGAGCCACACCATGATATTTTCCGGCAATAGCGAATCCTGCGTCTTGTGTTTGAACCACAATTTTAGATTCTAAATTTGCAGAAGTGTTAAATAAGACTTTTTTGAAAATGTTTTGTGCATTGGTAACCACATTGAAGGAAGTAACAAATACAAAAGCGATAATTAAAGGTAATTTCATTTTCTTAGGATTAAGATTCTCTGAACTCAATGAAAAGTGCAAACGCTAAATTTTGATATTCAAAGGTACAGGAATAATTTTTATTTACACACAATTAGTTAAAAATCTTCTCGATCGAGATGCCCCATCACCGTCATTCCGAGTGAAGCGAAGGAATCTCTTCTTCGTCATTCCGAG
>CAZJBB010000087.1:0-12190 GCA_964543995.1 uncultured Bacteroidales bacterium | reverse complement strand
GTTACCCTCCAATCAGAAAACGGATTGTTAGGAATAGGTCCTTTCCCCTATCCCGAAAAGGTGGATGCCGACCTCATCAATGCAGGTAAACAAACCGTAACTTTTGTTGATGGAGCCGCATTTTTCGACTCAGCAACCAGCTTCGCCATGATCAGAGGCGGACATGTTGATTTAACCATATTGGGCGCATTTGAAGTGTCTGAGCAAGGCGATATTTCCAGTTGGAAAGTGCCTGGGAAATTGGTAAAAGGCATGGGTGGCGCCATGGATTTGGTAGCCTCTGCCAAAAACATTATTGTTGCCATGCAACACACCAACAAAGGCGTTTCAAAAATTTTAAAGAATTGTACTTTGCCTTTAACCGGTGTAAAATGTGTTAAAAAAGTGGTTACTGATTTGGCCGTATTGGACATCACTCATCAAGGTTTTAAGCTCATTGAGAGAGCACCCGGAGTGAGCGTAGAGGAAATCATAGCTGCTACCGAAGGGAAATTGATTGTTGAAGGAGAAATTCCTGAAATGAAACTTTGATTTTTCCCGTTTTTTTGTATTTTAGTCCCCGTTTTATTAAAATTTAAATGTAAATGAATTATCCTAAAAAAGTAACTATCGGAGATATTACCGTCAGAGACGGATTTCAACACGAAGAAAAATTCATCCCAACTGAAGCTAAATTGTGGCTTGCAGAACAACTGATACTCTGTGGATTTAAACATATTGAAGTAACCAATTTTGGAAATCCCAGCGGGATGCCTCAATTTAAAGATGCAGATATTTTAATGAAAAGTATCAGAAATAGCAAAACCATTGCTCATTTAATCAATGATGTATCATTAACCTGTGTTACCATTAGAGAAAAAGCCATTGAAAGAGCAATTCAAGCTAAAAAAGAAGGTTGGGGTCCGGATAGAATCTTATTGATGGTTTCTACCAGTGAATCGCATCATAAGAAAAACAGTGGGCTCTCCCTCGACGATTATTGGAAAATGTCTGAAAAGCATATTAAAATGGCTAAGGATGCCGGCATTAAAGTAAATGGAACCGTAAGTACCATTTGGGGATGCCCCATCGAAGGACCTACAGAAATGTCTAAAGCCATAGAATTTACTCAAAGATGGTTTGATATAGGCGCAAGCGACGTTGAACATGCTGATCATGACGGAAGCGCTTCTCCGGATAGAATTTACCGATATTTTTCCATGCTGATGGAAAAATTTCAAAAGCCCGATAAACATATTGTTCATTTCCACACCACCCGTGGTTGGGGTTTAGCAAATGTGTTGGCTGCATTGCAAGCCGGCATGACCAATTACGAATGTTCCATGGGCGGCATTGGCGGACAACCGGCTAATTTTGTAGATGGTACACCCGTGGCCGGAACCGGGGCCTATTATTATGCCGATCCCTCAATTACCGGATTGGTTCCAACTGAAGATCTTGTGGTAATGATGGACGAAATGGGCATTGAAACCAATTTGGATATCGATAAAATTCTAAAAACCGGACTTATGGTAGAACGCATTGTAGGTCGAAAACTTCGCTCCGAATGCATCAAAACCGGCAGAATACCCAAATCCTTAAAAGAAAAAATATAATCAACAATCTCAAATAACATTACTAAATAATGAATCATCCTTTTTTAAACGAACAACATCAATTAATAAGAGAATCCGTTAGGGACTTTGCCGAACGGGAAATAAAACCCCGTGCTAAAGAACTCGACGAAAAACAAATTTTCTCCATTGAATTGGTAAAAATGATGGGCGATATGGGCTTGTTCGGCATGGTCGTTTCTCCTGAATATGGCGGACAAGGACTAGACTACCTCTCCTATATCATTGCTATTGAAGAACTTGCCAGAGTTGACGGTTCCCATGCAGCTACCATTGCTGCAGGAAATTCCTTAGGTATGAATCCCATCTATTATTATGGTTCCGAAGAACATAAAAGAAAATACTTACCCAAGCTTTGCACCGGCACGGCTTTGTTCGGCTTTGGACTCACTGAACCCCAGGCCGGTTCTGATTCCAGAGGCACCAAAACAACTGCTAAGCTTGAAAAAGGTGAATGGGTAATCAATGGTTCCAAAATTTTCATTACCAATGCCGCTTCTGAAATTACTTTAGGTTCTATAGTACAGGTAGTAACAGGAGTGGATGCCAAAGGAGAAAAAGTATATTCGGTGATCATTGTAGAAAATGGAACTCCCGGTTTTACTGCAAAAGAAATGCACGATAAAATGATGTGGAGAGCTTCAAACACTGCCGAATTGTATTTCGACGACTGTAAAGTTCCCGAAGGCAACTTATTAGGCGAAATTGGAAAAGGCTCGAAAATGATGCTTGAAACTCTTGATAATGGAAGACTGGCTATTGGCGCCATGGGCTTAGGATGCGCTCAAGGAGCATTTGAAATGGCCTTACATTATGCCAAAGAAAGAGTACAGTTTGGAAAACCCATCAGCAAACAACAAGTAATTGGATTTAAACTGGCTGACATGGCCTTGAAAATTGAACTTGCACGCAATTTACTTTATAAAGCTTGTTGGTTAAAAGACAACGGCCACCCCTTTGCCATGGAAGCAGCCATGTCTAAATTGTATTGTTCTGAAGTGGCTCAGGAAGTTGCCAACGAAGCCGTTCAAATTCATGGTGGATACGGATTAATGAAAGATTATGATGTAGAAAGATTTTATCGCGACCAAAGATTGCTTCAAATTGGCGAAGGCACTTCTGAAATTCAACGCTTGGTGATATCACGTTATTTAGGTTGTTAATTAAAAAAATATAACATGGACTACGAAATTTTAAAACTCGAAATACAAGGGAACATTGCCATCGTTACCATCAGTCGTCCCCAAGCAATGAATGCATTGAATTCCAAATTCTTTGCCGAAATGGATGCCATGGTAATTGAGGTATCTTCCAATAAAGACCTGAAAGCCATGATCATTACCGGCGAAGGAAAAGCCTTTGTTGCCGGTGCCGATATTGCTGAAATGGTAAATATGACTTCCGAACAAGGAAGCCACTTTTCTCAAATAGGTCAAAATACCTTCAGTAGTTTAGAAAAAATGGAAATCCCGGTGATTGCTGCCATCAATGGTTTTGCTTTGGGTGGTGGTTGCGAATTGGCAATGGGTTGCGATTTTAGAATTGCCAGCACCTTTGCTAAATTTGGGCAACCGGAAGTCAATCTGGGATTAATTCCAGGATATGCTGGCACACAAAGACTTCCAAGGTTGGTTGGACTTTCAAATGCTTTATACCTCCTACTTACAGCAGATATGATTGGTGCTGAAGAGGCCCTGCGCATGGGATTGGTGCAAAAAGTAGTGGAACCGGATCAGTTAATGCCTGAAGCCATCGCTCTCGCTAATAAAATCGCTTCCAAAGGCCCTTTGGCCATTAGGAAAATAAAACAAGTAACCCGTACAGGTATGCTTTCCGACTTTGAATCAGGTTGCAAACTCGAATCTAAGGAATTCGGGTCATTATTTGGTAACGAAGGTGCTGAAGGCATGAAAGCTTTTCTTGAAAAAAGAAAGCCCAATTGGTAATTAATAAAAATAATTAAATTAAAACATACAAAATGGAATATACTGAAAGACTGCAAAATGTAACCGTTCTGGGTGCAGCAGGAAAAATGGGCAGCGGCATTTTATTGCTTACTGCAATTGAAATGGGTGACCTAAGTTTAAAACCGGAAAACAAAAACAAAACCTTCATTTTACATGCCATGGATGTTTCAGATGAAGCATTATCAGGACTCATGAAATATTTAAGGGCACAGGTGCTTAAAGCTGCCGAGAAAAAAGTTGTGCAATTGCGTCAAGTGTATGCTGATAGAGCAGACTTGATTGACAATGAAGAAATCATCAGAGAATATGTAAATGATGTAGTGGGTATAGTTAGACCGACAACTTTAATAGAATCGGCTTACCAATCCAATTTAATTTTTGAAGCCATCAAAGAAGATCCCGCTCTAAAAGTTAAAATCTTCAGTCAAATTAATCAAAATAATAAGAAATCTCCTTGGTTTTTCACCAATACTTCCTCTATTCCCATCAGTTTATTGGATAAAGAAGCCCAATTGGGAGGCAGGGTGCTGGGAGTTCATTTTTACAATCCTCCGGCCATTCAAAAATTGGTTGAGATCATTAAAGGTGAAAATACATTGCCGGAATTGGTTGATTTTGCTAATTTGTACTCAAAAAGCTTAAGAAAAGTGGTAGTCCCTTCTAATGATTTTGCAGGATTTATTGGCAATGGACATTTTATGCGAGATGCTTTATATGGCATTAAAGAAGCTGAAGCGCTCCAAAACCAATTTTCTTTTCCTGAATCCATTTATATAATCAATAAAATCAGTCAAGATTATTTGATTCGCCCCATGGGAATTTTTCAACTAATAGATTATGTGGGAATTGACGTTTGTCAGTACATAATGAGTGTGATGAATCCTTATCTTTCTAACGAAGATTTACACAGCACCTTGTTGGATAAGATGTTAGAATTAAATGTAAGAGGTGGACAACATTCAGATGGATCACAAAAAGATGGATTTTTAAAGTATGAAAAAGGAAAAGTAGTGGCTATTTATGATATTAATTCAAAGACTTATGCTTCCATTGCGGAATTTCAAGCAAAATGTGATGACGCATTAGGTAGTCTTCCTGCCTCTATGATTGCATGGAAAGCGGTGGTTGGGAACCCTAATAAAGAAGTAATGTTTGCAACTTATTTTAATGAAATAAAACAAATGAATACTGTGGGAGCACAAATGGCAAAGAAATATGCTTTGCGTTCCAAAGAAATTGGTGTGAATTTGGTGAAAGACGGTGTGGCCTTCAACAAAAATGACGTAAATACCGTATTGCTCACCGGATTTTTCCACGCTTATGGTCCTATTCACAATTACTTAGATTAATCGTATTGTTACCAATAGAAAAAAATAAAAATTATCATCATGACTAAATTAAGAAGAAAAATATACATGGTTGCCGGTTATAATACCATTTCTATGGGAACAGGCAGAAAAGAATTTCATCCAAAGAAAACCCGTCCCGAATTGGAAGATTATATTAAAGAAGCCGGACAAGCCGTTCTAAAAATGATTGGTGGTGCACAAAATGTTGACGAATCCGTAATTGGAAACTTTATTGGGGCTCGTTTTAACAGGCAAGCCAACATGGCAGGATTTGTCCCATTTATCGATGAGGGATTAAAATACAAACCCGCCATTCGTGTAGAAGGGGCTTGCGGAACCGGTGCCTTAGCTTTAGTTACCGGCATCAAATCCATCCTTGCCGAGACCGCTGAAGTGGTATTGGTTTTGGGTGTAGAAGTTCAAAATACAGTTAAAGCAATTTACGGAGCCGATATCTTGGCTGCTGCCGGTTGGGCAAAAGAAAGAAAAGAAGGACATGCGTATTTCTTCCCGGGAAAATTCAGTGATCGCTCCAAGGCTTATGCTGAAAGATTCGATAAAGAAAAAACCCGTCAGGCCATGGCAAAATGGTTTCAAAATGCCATTGATAATGCACGCCTCTGCCCTACGGCTCAAGAATATCACAATACTACCAAAGATCTAATTGCTTGTGGAATGGTTAAGCCCAATCCAAAAGGTTTTGTTGATTCATTAAATGTTTTCGACTGCTCTAAAGTATCTGATGGAGCTAGTGCCATTGCTGTAGTTTCTGAAGAAGGATTGAAAAGATGCGGTATCTCTAAAAATGAGGCCATTGAAATTATGGGTTATGGTCAAGCAGAAGGAGATATTACAAAAAATCCTGCCGATTTAACCGTACTTGATACCACTAAAGCTGCTGTCGAGAAAGCTTTTTCTTCTGCAGAAGTTACTAAAGATCAAATTGGTACCGTAGAATGTCACGATTGTTTTACCATTGCCGGAATTTTAGCTACGGAAGCCATTGGTTTTGCTGAGCATGGCAAAGGCACCGATTTCGTCTTAGCGGGAAATACGGCAAGAGATGGTGTGGTGCCATTTAATACCACCGGAGGACTCATTGGCTGGGGACACCCCACCGGTGCTACCGGAGTGCATCAGGCCGTTACCATTTGGGAGCAACTTACCGGTAAAGCTGCCGCCAATCAAATTGAAATGAAACCGGAACGCCCTTATGCCCTTTCAATTAATATGGGTGGCGATGATAAAACCTTGGTTTCTATCGTTTACAAAAAAGCTGAATAACAACAATTTAGGCGCAAAACGATATTTCTAAACGAATCGTTTTGCGCTTTTTTTATTTCTTATGAACCGAATTACAGAACTTTTCAAAATTAAATACCCCATTGTTCAAGCGGGAATGATTTGGTGCAGTGGTTGGGAATTGGCTTCTGCAGTGAGCAAGGCCGGAGGGCTTGGGCTGATTGGTTCCGGCTCTATGAACCCGGAAATTTTGCTGAATCAGATTGAAAAATGCAAAAATGCTACCGACAAACCTTTTGGGGTTAATATTCCTTTGATTTTTCCTTATGCAGAAGAATTTGTGGACATTGTCATTAAAAAAGGAATTAAAATCGTTTTTACCTCCGCCGGAAATCCCGCAACATGGACTCCCATTCTTAAAGCACATGGAATTACGGTTGTTCATGTGGTGGCAAATGTAAAATCAGCCAAAAAGTGCGAAGCCTCAGGCGTAGATGCTATTGTAGCTGAAGGTTTTGAAGCCGGAGGCCATAATGGTAAAGAAGAAACGACCACCATGGTGCTGATTCCTATGGTAAGAGCCTCAGTTAAAATACCGATAATTGCTGCAGGAGGAATAGGTAACGGAAGAGGGATGTTAGCCGCCATGGCCTTAGGAGCTGATGGAATTCAGGTGGGGAGTCGATTCGTTGCCTCCAATGAATCTTGTGCTCATCCAAGTTTTAAAAGCAGAATCCTTGACGCGGTGGATGGGGACACCAAACTGAGTTTAAAAAGACTTACCCCAGTGAGACTCTTAAAGAACCCATTTTCAGAGGAAGTAGAAAAGATGGAACATGCCGGGGTTTCTGTTGAAGAACTGTCAAATTTTCTGGGTAGAGGCAGAGCAAAAAAAGGAATGTTTGAAGGAAACGAGGAAGAAGGCGAACTGGAAATTGGTCAAGTTTCAGGACTCATCCATGACATTCTTCCGGCTGCGGATATTGTAGAAGAAATTATGGCAGAGTTTCATAATGCTCAAAAAGAAATTTCATCCATCCAAATTTAATGAATACCATCTGCGACTTCGTTAATGCCAACGGCAGAGAAATTTATTACGAACTTCACAACCTAAATTATCGATCGCTTAATAAGCCTTTTTTAATTTTCCTACACGAAGGCTTGGGAAGTTGTGCCCAGTGGAAAGATTTCCCTAAATCCATTGGGGATGCAGCCGAATGCCCCTACCTTATGTATGATAGATATGGCTACGGAAAATCTGAAATTTTGCAGGAATTGAGAGAAAATGACTATATGGAAATTGAAGGATTTTATTCCTTACCCGACCTTCTCGACAAATTGCAAATTACAGAAAAAGTCATATTAATTGGCCACAGTGATGGAGGAACGGTGGCTTTAATGTTTGCTTCAAAATTTCCCGAAAAAGTGCTGGGAGTAATTACAGAAGCCGACCATGTTTTTTGCGAGGAAATCACTTTTCAAGGATTTCGAAATACCCTAAAAAACTTCGAATCCGGAGTATTAAAAAGAGTTTTATATAAATACCATCAAGAAAAAACCGAAAGCATGTTCCATGGATGGTGTGATACTTGGCTATCTGAAGGAGGAAAAGTCTGGAATGTAGAAAAGTATCTTTCGAATATTACAGCTCCTTTACTTGCCATTCAAGGGAAAGACGATGCCTATGGTTCCGTGGAACAACTCATCTCTAAATTGAAAAAGGTGAGCGGACATGTAGATATTGTATATTTGTCAAATTGTGGACACGAACCTCACTTTCAGGCAAATGACATTGTGAAAGCAAATATTCTTAACTTTATTTTCACACAAATTGCTTTAAATTATTGATATTTGATAATAATATTTAAATAATCTTAAAATATCAATTTTTTCAATTTCTTTTTTTACTAATTTTTGGTTTTTATCGATTTCTTTCTAACTTTGCGATATAGATTTGTTTTTGAAGTAAAGCTACAAAGCAATATTCCAACAAAAATAAAACTTAATATATTTGTCTGAACTATATTAAACAGCTTATAGATTTCAAATATTGCCGATGAGATATTTGTAGTTATAGGTAGAGTAGATAGATTAATTGCATCATAAAGAAAATGGAATGAACAGTAACTTAAAGTACCTATTTGAACCAAAATCTGTTGCACTGATCGGTGCTTCTTCCAAAGAATTTTCAATTGGAAATGTAATCATCAAGAATTTAATTCATTACCAATACCAAGGGCCTATTTATCCGATAAATCCTAAAGAGGATAACATCAGGGGAATTAAGGCCTACAAATCGATTTTGGATGTTCCCGGAAAAGTTGAGCTGGCTCATATCGTTATTCCTCCTCCATTTGTTCCCCAAGCAGTTGAAGATTGCGGAATTAAAGGCGTTAAAGCCATCATCATCAATACGGCAGGCTTCAAAGAAATGGGCGCAGAAGGTCAAGCTTTGGAAGATGATTTCTTGGAAAGAGCAAAAAAATACAACATTCGAATTTTCGGACCAAATTGTCAGGGAATCATAAATTCCGACCCTCAAATTCAAGCATACTGCAATTTCACATTTACGTATTTTAAACCCGGTTCTATTTCTGTGGTAGCTCAAAGTGGTGGCGTAGGTGCCATCATCATGCAAGTGCTTCACGACATGGGAGTTGGAATGCGGCTGTATGCTTCTAATGGAAATGGCTCCGACGTTTCCATCTCTGAAATTATTAAATTTTATGGTCAGGACGATAAGACCAAAGTAATTGTTCTTTACCTCGAAAGTCTTTCCAACACCAAAGAATTCATGGAAATAGCCATGGAGGTTGCAGCTAAAAAGCCCATATTGGCCATTTCAGCGGGTAGAACCGAAAAAGGGGCTGCAGCTTCAAAATCACATACCGGTGGCTTAGCAGGTGGAATTAGCATGGAGCTTATTTTTGAAAAAGCAGGAATTTTATCTTTTTCTAACCTAGAAGAAATTTGTCAAGCGGCCGTGGCCTTTTCTACACAACCCATTCCTAAAGGTAAAAACGTGGGAATGATCACCAATACAGGAGGCCCAGCCATCATTGCTACCGATGAATTAGTCAGTTGCGGGTTGAACATCCCTCCCATCTCTGATCAAGCAAAAGCCGCCCTTAAGCTGAGCATGTTGGAAGCCGCATCCATTAATAATCCCCTCGACGTGGTTGCAACCGCGGGAGCCAATCATTTTAAAAGTGCTATTGAAGTCATGATGAACGAAAAGCATATCGATAGCATATATCTCACTTTTGTCACTCCTCCTTTTGTCGATTGTGTGAGTGTTGCAAAAGAAGTTGCAGCCATAAACAGCAAACAAATAAAGCCCATCGTTTGTAATTATATTACCGATAAACCTCATTGGGTTGAAACTTCAAAAATCCTTAACGAAGGTGGGGTTCCTTGTTTTGATTATCCAGAAACAGCCGCTAAAGCGCTTTCCTCTCTTGTAAAATACAATGGAATTCTCAGCAAAGAAAAAGGGGAAGTATTAGATTTTACTGATGTTGAAAAAGACAGAGTCCAGCAGATTTTAATTTCATCAGCCAACCAACAGAAAGAAGTACTCACTGCAAATGAAGTGTATCAAATATTGGAAGCCTATAAAATCCCCATTGCCAAATGGAGCATTGCGGATACCGTTGAAATGGCTGTTCTTGAGGCTGAAAAAATAGGTTTCCCCTTGGTAATAAAAGCCGACTCAGAGCAAATCATCCATAAAAGTGACGTAGGTGGAGTGCATGTCAATGTTAAAAATTCGGCAGAAGTAAGAACCATTTGCCAAGAAATGAAAAATACATTTTCGGTTCCGGATTTAAAGTTCTTTTTGCAGGAATTTCTTACTGATAGCAAGGAGTTAATTGTTGGAGTGAAAAAGGAAGAAGGACTGGGACATCTACTGATGTTCGGAATGGGAGGCATTATGGTGGAAGTTTTTAAAGATGTTATTTTTAAAATCGCTCCCATAAGCAATATTGATGCTTTGGAAATGATTGAAAACATTAAATCCAGTATGCTGTTAAATGATTTCAGAGGAAAGAAAGGCATAGATAAAGTTGCCCTTGTTGAAATTCTTCAAAGAATATCGCTGTTAGTGACCCATTTCCCTGAAATAAAAGAACTGGACATGAACCCCATTTTTGCTAATCAACATCGTATTTGTGCAGTAGATGCAAGAATCATTTTATAAATTAATTTAGATTTCATATAAACAAACGCTAAAAACATGGAAAAAAAAGTATTGAAGTTCGGTATCATAGGTTTGGGTCCCATAGGACAAATTTTGGCTGTACATTTAAGAGCTGCCGGATGTGAAGTAGCAGTAACAGACATCATTCAAAATAAACTTAACTTAATCAGAGAATCCGGAATGGAATTGGTGGGGCATATCGAAAAACAAACCTACTTCAAACATGTTTATAGCTCCATCCAAGAATTATTGGAACATGATTTCGATGTATTGGTTAGTGCAGTAAAGGCATATACCGCCGACGACATAATCAAGCAGATTGAACTCTCCGGAAAAAAAGATGTGTATTTATTAATTGCTCAAAATGGAATTGGGGTTAAGAAAAAATATATATCGCATTTCGATGAGTCTAAAATATTACGAATGGTGGTCAATTTTGCAGGAAACCTACATTCTCCAAATGTCACAGATGTAAGTTTCTTTACTCCTCCAAATTATTTAGGGTCAGTGGATGATTCTCACCCAGAAATGGCAAAAGAAATTTCAGATTTGCTTACCAGTACTGGTCTATACACGGAACAAGTAGACTCATTTGAAATCGTCAATAAAACATGGCAAAAAACCATTCTCAATGCCGCTTTAAGCCCCCTTTGTGCAATTTCCAATTTAACCATGAAGGAAGCCATGGACAACCCCGACACCTTAGAAATTGTGGAACAAATCATTTATGAAGCCGTGGCAGTTGCCAAAGCTGAAGAAATCAAATTGCCGGATAATTTCGTTAAACTCTGTATTCGATATTTAAAAAATGCCGGGAACCACATGCCTTCTCTTGCGGTGGATTTAATTAATAAGAAAGAAACCGAAATCGATTATATGAACGGAAAGATTGTAGAATACGGTAAAAAGCATTACATAAAAACGCCCTTAAATTTAACTTTCACCAATTTGGTAAGATCCATTACAGCGAAAAACAGAAATTACAACAAATAACAAACTAATTTTAAGTAAAATAAAAATGGAAGACAAAATGTATTCATGGAAAATGACTGAACTCGATTCAGATTTTCAGCTTATTGAATCTCCCCTACCAGAATTGAATGCGGATGAAGCCTTGGTTCAAATTTCCGGATGCGGGGTTTGCCACACCGATTTAAGTTTTTGGCATTATGGTGTTAAAACAAAGAAAGAACTGCCCTTAACCTTGGGGCACGAAATCAGCGGCAAAGTCATTTCGGGACCTGCTCAATGGTTGGGAAAAAATGTGATCATTCCGGCAGTGCTTCCTTGTGGCGAATGCGAACTTTGTAAGAAAGGCCGTAGCAATATGTGCCAAAAACAACTCATGCCCGGTAATGATTTCGACGGCGGATTTGCTTCACATATTAAAGTTCCTGCAAAATTCCTTTGTCCGGTTCCGGATGCCGTATTAGCAAAATATCCTCTCGAAAAATTAGCCGTAATTGCCGATGCCATTTCCACCCCTTATCAGGTACTCAAGAAATCAGAATTGGAAAGTGGTGATTTAGCCATTGTTATTGGTGTTGGTGGCGTTGGAATCTATGGTGCTTTAATAGCTAGAATTATGGGTGCTAAAGTATTGGCTATCGACTTAGATGAAGAAAAATTGAATACTGCCAAGAAAAACGGTATTGATGCCACACTGAATATCAAAGACCTTGATTTTAAAACCATCAAAGGAAAGGTAATCGAAATAGCTAAGGAATTGGGCGTTTCTCGTTACGGTTGGAAAATTTTCGAAATTTCCGGAACCAAAGCCGGACAGGAATTGGCGTATAATTTACTCACTTTCACCTC
>CAZJBB010000086.1:0-12478 GCA_964543995.1 uncultured Bacteroidales bacterium | reverse complement strand
GCCCCTACCAAAAAATACATGGAAAGTTATTTGCTTCCCATTTTCCAAAATAAAGTAAAATTGCTGCCTTCTGAATTGGCCGGTGATTATGCTGCAATATTGGGAACCAGTGCCTTGGTTTGGAAAGAAATGAATTGATGCATTGCTGTTGTGTCTTTCACCTTAATCAATAATCTGTGGAAATTATAAAGAAAGCTTTCGCATTGATTTCCGGACAACCAGCTATATTTTTTTTATGATTCTTCACTCGACATAAGGTTGATTTTTCTATGCTAAAATCAATAATACCAAATTTTAAATTAAACTACCTGCCATGAAAAAGTCTAGTACGCTTTTTTCTCTGTTTTTCTTTAGTATGTTGGGATTTTCTCAACATTTCATTACGGATGTTTCCTATCGTCAGCAAACAGAAAAAGATTTTAATGCCCGTAAAAAGCTGATTTATAATAAAAACACCGGAGTTTCAACCGCATGGATTGCATCCCTGAAACTGAACGAAGTCGAAGCCCTGAAGTTTTTATATGCTTATATGCCTTTATGCGATTTGGCAGACCATTCGGTTGATTTCTATTTGAAAAACATTCGATATAGTTTGAAAGCCCGGCAGTATTTTAGCTGGGGAAAGAGTATTCCGGAAGGCATTTTTCGGCATTTTGTATTGCCCATTCGGGTGAATAATGAGTTTTTAGATTCCTCTCGTTGGGTGTTTTTCGACGAGCTTAAAAACAGGATTGCATCCTTAAGCTTAGAACAAGCCATTTTGGAAGTCAATCATTGGTGCCACGAAAAAGTATGCTATCAAGGAAGTGACGCCCGTACTTCGTCTCCTTTATGTACCATGAAGAATACCTTTGGGCGTTGTGGAGAAGAATCGGTTTTTACGGTAGCCGCATTGCGATCAGTAGGAATTCCGGCTCGTCAATGTTATACCCCACGCTGGGCTCATTGCGACGATAATCACGCTTGGGTTGAAGTATGGGTAAACGGAAACTGGCACTACATTGGGGCTTGCGAACCCGAAGCCACCCTCGACAAAGCTTGGTTTACAGCTCCCGCAAAAAGAGCCATGCAGGTCAATACCAATGTTTTTGGAAAATATAAAGGCAATGAGGAGGTATTGTTGAAAGGCAAATACCATACCCGCATTAATCTCATTCAGCAATACGCCAAGACCAAAAAGACCATCGTTAAGGTAGTGGATAAAAAACTTAAGCCTGTTGAAGGTGCCCAAGTGTATTTTGGATTGTACAATTATGCCGAATTTTATCCTTTGGCAACCAAAATCACTAATAAAAATGGTGTTTCAGAGCTGACCACGGGTTTGGGTGATATGTTGGTTTGGGTGAGTTATCATGGAACATTCAACTTTGTAAAAGTGTCATCAAATAGGTCGGACACCGTATTTATTTTCCCATTTTCCTCAAAAGACGCTTTAGCATACAAAGAATTCGACTTAGTCCCTCCACCGGATATTCCTTTAAAGGATGAGGTTTCAGATGAAAAGAACAAAATAAATGCTCAACGGATTCATTTTGAAGACAGTATAAGGACAGCATATATGAAAACCTTTCCAGATAGTTTGGCTATATTGTCTTATGCTGACTCTTTGAAAATGAATTTCGATACCTTGCAAGACTTTTTGGCGGCTTCCAGAGGAAATTGGAAAAGCATTTTGAACTTCTTACAGCAAGCACCCAAGGCCCGATTCGATGATGCCATTGGATTGTTAGAAGCAATTTCGACTAAGGATTTTCAGGATGCGGAAGTAAGTGTATTGATGGATCATTTGCTGAATTTTCAATACAATCCCAAATACTCCAAAGAAATAAATTATCAATACATTTTGAATCCAAGAGTTTCAACCGAACAATTAACCGCATTTCGTTCTTACTTCTTGGAGTATTTTGGAAAGGAATACCTCGTTGAGGCGAATAAGAATATCCAAATTATTATTCAAGGGATAGATATCCATGTGTTAATGGATTCACTATCCAATTATTATAACATTCCGGTGACTCCTTTAGGTGTTTTAAAGCTTCTATCAGCCGACAAATCTTCAAGAAACATTTTTTTTGTGGCACTTTGCCGCAGTATGGGGATTCCGGCACGCTTGGAATCGGCTACTCAAAAACCCCAATATTATGATGGGAAGGATTGGATAGACGTATATAGTGAATCCAAGGACGTAAGTGTTGCTGCAAAAGGGCAATTGAAGGTTTATTCGGATTCCGCTAATGCCCTCACACCTCAGTATTGTTCTCATTATACTATTTCAAAATTAATGAACGCTAATCTGAAAACCTTAGACTTTGAAGAAAGTCCCTTAGTGGCAAATTTTCCTTACACCTTAGATTTAGACACAGGAACATATGTACTTATTACCGGTACCCGACTTAAAGATGGAAGTGTATTGTCCGCATTGCAACAATTTGTGCTTCAAAAAGATAGTTTGACAAACTTAAACATTAGTATGAGAAAACCGCTTATGGGGGAAAAGGATTTAGGGAGTATTGATTTGACACAAAAATTCAATTTGGAGGAGAAAAAGTCAATAAGTTTGAAAGAATTACATTGGAATTCTGATGTGATTATGGTGTGGATGTTGCCCAATACCGAACCGACCAAACACCTGTTTTTTGAAATGCAACAAAATGTTAAGGATCTCAATTTGAAAGAAATACCAATCTTGTTGTTTGCAAAAACCATTGAAGCAGCGGATGAGATTAAAGCCTCAATGAAAGAATACACACTTCCTGCGACTGTATTTGTGGGAGTAGATGCAAATAATGCTTTATTTAACAGTATTCAATTAAAAGAAGCCGATAAAAAGAAGGTTGAACCACCCATGGTGACTTACGTGAAAAAAGATGGGAAACTGCTGTTCTATTCCTCCGGTTACCAAATTGGTTCTGTCGGGAAATTGTTGCAGTTGAAATAATCTAAAGTCAGTTTTAGTAAAACTATTTTACTTTTCCTTTGATGGTGGTCTTCGACTCCATTTTCATGGGGATAGAAAAGTTCATGCCCGGTTTAGAAGCGGCTTGACTCATATCCATGGATACCTCGCCACTAATGTGAGCCGTTATCTCTGCTTCAATAATCCATCCGGTTTTAAGGTCTATTTTGGTGGTGTTCTCTTGGTCACCTTTCATCTGATATTTCATTTTAATTCCGGAAACTTCGAGAGTAGGATTGTCTGAAGTCGTAATTTTAGATTCTCCTTTAATAATGGCATAATCTGCCGTTAGCTCTTTTAATTTGTACTTCGATTTTATCTTAATAGGGAAAACGGTAGCATTTTCCATTTCACTTTCCCAAGTATCACCTTGCCCAACTGCTTTTGATGGGAAAAACCCAAAGTTCCCTTCAAAATTGCCGCCCAATGAATTTTTACTGAAATATTTCGACCAAACATCATTCACGCTTTTGGTTTTGGTTGAATCTTCATTGGCTAAACTTTGTGACATTTTATAAATAAGAGAATCAGCACCTTCCATGGATTTGAGCTTTCCATCCTTAGAAATTTTCATGCGTATACTTAATCCTTTAATCAAGCCCAAAGCATCGTGCAGCGTTTTATTTATACCTGAATTTTCTTCTGAATTAAATTTGAACATGGCTGCATCCATTTTCATCTTCATTTCACCAAATTTGCTGTCGATAGAAAAAGTGCTATCTGCATTTATATCCATAACGGTGTAATCAATATCACCGTCAATTTCCATCTTCATTTCATTATTAAAACCCATAATGGTTTGTGTAGTAGTTTGCTCGGTTTTGGTGGAAAGGGTATAGGTTTTTCCTTTTTCAAGGTTTAAAGTAATGGTTTTCTTCTCTCCGCTTGTGCAAGAAAACAAAACTAATAGGCTGAAAATTAGGCAGGTTTGAAAAAATGATTTTTGCATGTGTTGAGTTTTTTATAATTATTAAAGCAAAATTACTTTTTTTGAGATGCGACTGAGCATTTTTTTGAAAATACGGAAAACTTTATAAGCTTTCATCCTTAGTGCCTTTTTTTGAAAACCCCCACAAGCCTATAAACATTAGCAATCCGTTAATAATTAATAGCTCAAATCCAAATTTATAACCCGAAAACCAGGTTTGAGAATTTTGAGATAAAATATAGCAAAGGGTAGGAGCCAAAACGGCAATAAATGGGATGGCTTTGTCCATCACTCTTCTTTTAGTAAACAATCCAAAAGCATACAGCCCCAATAAAGGTCCATAAGTGTACCCGGCAATGGTAAATAGATTTTCGATAATGGAACGATCGGAAATGCTTCTGAAAATCACAATGACTAGCAATAGTAGCATTGCAAATCCAAAATGGATATATTGGCGGGTTCGGGTTTTTTGCTTTTCTGAGTATTTTTCCTTCTTTTCCAATCCCATAAAATCAATACTAAAAGCGGTGGTTAGGGAAGTGAGCGCTCCATCGGCACTAGGATAAGCTGCTGAAATTAAGCCAATTAAAAAAACAATTCCGGCAAATGGGCTCAAATGTTGAAGAGCTATCACCGGAAATATTTCATCGGTAGATGTGGGCAAGTTAAGCCCGCTTTTTTCGGTATACATTAATAAAGCGGCACCCAATACCAGAAATAGAAAGTTGATGAATATCAGCACAAAACTAAAAGTGAACATGTTTTTTTGTGCCTCTTTAATGTTTTTACAACTGAGATTTTTTTGCATCATTTCTTGGTCTAAACCTGTCATTACAATCGCAATAAATGCCCCACTGAGGAGTTGCTTTAAGAAATGTCTTTTGCTGTGCCAATCCGTATCCAACATTTGAGAATATTTACTGTCGAAAATATGGGATACCAAGGTTGAAAAATCAAAGTTGAGCTCTTTCATGATCAGCACTACTGAAATGATAACTGCTAACAACATAAAAGTAGTTTGCAAAGTATCCGTCCAAATGATGGTTTTAATGCCTCCTTTAAATGTGTATAAAAGAATCAGGGCAATAAAGATACTTACGGTAACCGCGAAAGGGATATTCCAAGCATCAAAAACAAAAGTCTGTAGAACATTTATTACTAAAAACATACGAAAAGAAGCCCCAATCACTCTTGAGAGTATAAAGAAAAAGGAGCCGGTTTTATACGACCAGAAACCAAATCGTTTATCGAGATAGGAATAAATGGAAGTTAAATTTAAACGATAATACATCGGCATAAGCACTGTTGCTATAACGAAGTACCCGATTAGATAACCAAAAACAACCATCATGTAGGAGAATTGAGTGTCTTTCACCCAACCCGGAACCGACATAAAAGTCACCCCTGAAAGAGATGCGCCTATCATTCCATAGGCCACAACAAACCATGGAGAAGACTTGTTTCCTATAAAAAAAGATTCGTTATTGGCTTTCCGTGAGGTAAACCAGGTAATTCCAAACAACATCACCGTGTAAATCAAGAATATGACGAATATTAAACTTCCACTCATGAATTATATGTTGTTTGAAATTGAATTTGAAGTAATTTTGTACAGCAAAATTAATAAAAGTAATACTCCTGCGACTGAACAATTCAAATACTGATTATTCATGATTCCCGTTGAAAATTATTCTTCTAAATTGCTCGAAAATTCGGTGCAAATGTTATCCAGATTGCCGGGAATTGGAAAGAAATCGGCATTGCGTTTGGCTTTGCACATGTTAAAGCAAGATTCCTTAGAAGTTGAGATGTTGGGAAACAGTATCATAAAAATGCGCAATGAGGTCAAGTATTGCCAGTCGTGTCATAATATTTCAGATGCTGACTTATGTGGTATATGCGCCAACCCAAATCGCGATGTTTCAATGGTTTGTGTAGTTTCGGATATTAGGGATGTGTTGGCCATAGAAAACACCTCTCAGTATAAAGGTCTATTTCATATTTTAGGAGGCGTAATTTCACCTATGGATGGGGTTTCACCCGGTGAGCTAAACATCCAGTCCTTAGTCGAAAAAGTGTCGAGAGGAAATGTACATGAAGTAATTTTGGCGCTTCCCTCCACTATTGAAGGCGATACAACTAATTTTTACATTCATAAGCAATTAAAAAATTACCCGGTTTCAGTGAGCGTAATTGCTAGAGGCGTTGCTTTTGGTGACGAGTTGGAATATACCGATGAAATAACCCTGGGTCGTTCCATTCTCAATAGAACCCCTTTCGAAAATAATTTCGCATAAACTACCGAAGAAAAATTTCCGGCGGATACTCAATTTTTTCTAAAAACAAACCACAAGCCGGGACAGAATATCCCGCTTTAGAACGGTTCTTACTTTCAATAACAGCGATAAAAGCATCCAAATCCATTTTGCCTAATCCTACTTCTAATAGCGTGCCTACTATGGCTCTAACCATGTTCCTTAAAAATCGATCCGCAGTAATTGAAAAAATGAGTTGATGCCCATTTTGCGTCCATGAAACTTTACTAATTTTACAATTATTGGTTTTAACTTGGGTATGGCTTTTCGAAAAACAGGCGAAATCTTCATGCACAAGCAATTGATTGCCGGCAATTTCCATTTTTTGCAGGTCTATTTTATGAGGAAGATAATATGAAAAATCCTTTATAAAAGCATCTTTATTTTGATGAATGTAGTAATGATAGGTCCTTGAAGTGGCTGAAAATCGCGCATGGGCTTCCGGTATTACGGGCAGAATCCCCTGAATACAAATATCTTCAGTTAGGATTGAATTTAGTTGGTATCGCATTTTTTGAAGTTCAGGATTTGTAAATACAGTCGCTGAATCGAAATGCGCATAAAATTCCCTTGCATGCACACCGGTATCAGTTCTTCCCGCTCCGGTTAAAAGTATGTCATCCTTAATCAATACTTTTAGTGCATTGGTAATACATTCTTGAACGGTA
Organism: uncultured Bacteroidales bacterium; assembly: GCA_964543995.1. GTDB lineage: Bacteria > Bacteroidota > Bacteroidia > Bacteroidales > CAIXTV01 > CAIXTV01. The sequence continues at coordinate 5,611 of CAZJBB010000086.1, read as the reverse complement.
ATGCCATTTGGCTGAATTTGCCACCCATGAAAAAGCGTTCCCTTAAAGGATAATTTTATAAAATATCTATGGTTCATCGCAGCAAAATTAAACTAAATGATGTTATAAGTATTTAATTTAAAAAATAAGTATCACAAGTAAAGAAATTCTGTTTTTTATCCGTATATTGCGTAAATATTTTCATCTTTCTATGAAAAAACAATGAAAAATGAATCTGTATTTCTTGGATTGTATATATACAAAAGCTTGATATTATGGTTTATATATTTAGAATTGTTTTAAATTATTGCTTCCGTATAAAATTTATGGTAAAATAAGTTTTAGGTATTAAAGAATTTATAATTTTGCCGGTACTAATTGTTATACAAATAACAGTGTTAAGCGAATAACAAACAAAATAGCTAAATATCAGGTAGTTATAAACTAAAAAAAAGCTAAAAATGACAAATACAGAAGTACTAGTAAAAGAGCTTGTCCATAAATATGGAAAATCTCAAAACAGCTTGATGCCGGTATTACAGGGCATAGTTCAAGAAGAAAGATATTTGACAGAGGAGTCGTTACTAAACGTTGCAAAAGAACTGGATTTATCCGCTGCTCAGGTATATGGAACTGCTTCATTTTATACCTTTCTTGATACGGTTCCTAGAGGAAAAAATATTATCAGGGTTTGTAAAACGATTTCCTGCCACATGAAGGGTAAGGATGAAATCGTACTTGCTTTAGAAAATCAACTCCGGGTTAAAGTGGGTGAAACTACACATGATAGGAAATTTACTTTAATGACTGCTAACTGTTTGGGTTGGTGTCATAAAGGTCCGGTTATGCTGATTAATAATGAGGTGTATTCAGAATTGACGGTTCAGAAAGCGATTGAAGCAGTCGAAAAATATACTAAAGAAACGATTTAGACTTTTGAGTTAAGGAAAACAATTATTAACTGTATAAGGGGAAAAAAAATGGAAAATACAACATTAAAAAAAATAGATTTAATATTTGCCGACTACACAACAACCAAATATAAAGTATTGGAAAAAACACTTCAAATGACTCAAGATGAGGTTATTGAAGAATTGCTTCTTTCTGGTTTGAAAGGTAGAGGAGGAGCCGGATTTCCTACAGGTTTGAAATGGAAATTTACAAAAAACCAAGAAAGTGATGTAAAGTATGTGGTTTGCAATGCTGATGAAGGTGAACCCGGAACATTTAAAGATAGAGAAATCCTTGAGAGAGTTCCAAGGAAAGTGTTTTCAGGGATGGCCATTTGCGGGAGAACTATTGGTGCTAAGGAAGGTTTCCTGTATTTAAGAGGAGAGTATTCCTATTTGATTCCAAGTTTAATGCGAGAAATTGAAATATTTGAGGAATACGCCAAAGAATATCACTACGATTTTAGTATTAAAATTCGTATGGGAAGCGGCGCTTATATTTGTGGAGAAGAAAGTGCCTTATTTGAATCCATGGAAGGGAAGAGGGGAGAGCCTCGTAATAAACCACCTTATCCTACTTCCTCAGGATATAATGGGAAGCCTACGGTAATCAATAATGTGGAGACCTTTGCTACCGTTCAGGTGATTTGCAAAATTGGAGCTGAAGAATATAAAAAATTAGGAACCAGTGATTCTAGAGGATCGAAATTGTTTTCTGTTTCCGGTGATACACCAAAAGCCGGAATTCATGAATTGGAACTTGGAATGCCTCTAAATGAATTCGTAAATGAATATGGGGATGGTGATACCAAAGCCGTTCAAGTGGGAGGAGCTTCTGGATTTTGTGTGCCAAGAAAATTGTTTAGCGATACCGTTATAGGGTTCGAAGGCATTCCCACCGGAGGTTCCATGATGGTTTTTAATAGCAGCCGCTCAATGTATAATGTCTTACACGATTATCTTGAATTCTTTACAGAAGAATCCTGTGGACAATGTACTCCATGTAGAGTTGGATGTCAGCAATTACTGAAAGGGATTGAAGCCATTAAAAGAAAAGAAAAAGCACCTTCTTATATTGAAGATTTAAAGAAACTTTCACAAACTATGAAAATTGCAGCTAAATGTGGCTTAGGTCAATCGGTTGCAAATCCATTTAATTCTATCGTTGATAATTTTAGAGAAGAAGTAATTTACTAAGATTGATAAAACACTAAATAAAACTACCATGAGTAAATTTATGATAAACCTCAAAATAAATAATATTCCTGTTACTGTTGAAGATGGCACCTCCATTCTTGATGCAGCAAAACTGCTGAATTTTAAAATACCTACCCTCTGTAATCACCCTGATTTAAGCATTGCCGGAAATTGTAGGGTTTGCGTTGTGGAAGTTAAAGGACAACGCTTGTTGGCTGCCTCTTGTGCTACTCCGGTTTCAGAAGGAATGGAAATATTTACAAACAGCGAAAAAGTACGTTCCTCAAGAAAACATGTAATTGAATTATTACTTTCCGAGCATAATGCCGATTGTACAAAATGCTATAAAAATGGAAATTGTGAATTGCAAGAACTTTCGAGTGAATATAGAGTTGGAGACCACTTATTCCTCGATTTGGTAAAAGAAAATGATAAAATCATTGATATCTCTTCCCCTTCCATTGCCAAAGATGATAGCAAGTGTATTCGTTGCCAACGCTGTGTTAGAACATGCATCGAACTGCAAGGAGTGGGAGCTTTAGCCGTTGTAAATAAAGGGGATCATCAAAAAATATCCACATTTTTACATAAGCCCCTCAACGAAGTGGTTTGTACCAATTGTGGTCAATGTATCAACCGTTGTCCGACCGCTTCTTTAACCGAAAGAAATTATATAGATGAAGTTTGGAATGCAATAAACAACCCTGAGGTTCATGTAGTTGTGCAAACAGCACCGGCCGTACGCGTTGGCTTAGGTGAAGATTTAGGCTTGGAAGCCGGACACAGAGTAACCGGTAAAATGGTTGCCGCTTTAAAACATATTGGATTTGATTCTGTATTAGATACTGACTTTACTGCCGATTTAACTATCATGGAAGAAGGAACAGAGCTTCTTACCAGATTAAAACGAGCATTGGTTGATGGCGATAATGTAGCACTCCCCATGATGACTTCTTGTTCCCCGGGTTGGATAAAATTCCAGGAACACATCTACCCCAATTTGCTAGATAACTTATCTACCTGCAAATCGCCACAACAAATGTTCGGTGCCTTAGCAAAAACGTATTATGCAGAAAAAAAAGGCATTAATCCTAAGAAAATGGTTTCTGTATCCATCATGCCTTGCGTAGCAAAGAAATTCGAATGCAATCGACCGGAAATGCGTTCAAGCGGTCACCAAGACGTAGATTATGTGCTTACTACCAGAGAGTTAGCTCGTATGATAAAGCAGGCCGGAATCGATTTCGATAAACTAAGCGACGAAAACTATGATAGCATACTCGGAAATTCAACCGGAGCTGCTGTAATTTTTGGGGCTACCGGTGGCGTTATGGAAGCTGCCTTAAGAACAGCCTATGAATTGGTTACCGGAAGAGAAGTACCCTTCACCAACTTAAACATCATGCCTGTTCGCGGAATGGAAGGTGTTAAAGCTGCTTCTGTTACCATTAATGATGTTCTCCCTGAATGGAGTTTCCTCGAAGGCGTTCAACTCAATGTTGCCATTGCTCATGGATTGGCCAATGCTAAAATTTTAATGGATCAGGTAAATGCTGGCTTAGCAAACTATCACTTCATTGAAGTGATGGGCTGCCCGGGTGGATGCATTGGTGGTGGTGGACAACCCATTCCTACTTCACCTGAAATCCGTCAAAAACGTGCTGATGCAATTTATGCTGAAGACGAAAACATGACTTTAAGAAAGTCACACTTAAACCCGGAAGTACACGAAATATATAAAGATTTTCTCCACCAACCTCTTGGACATAAATCCCACGAACTACTTCACACTCATTACAAAGCTAGAAAGAGGTATTAATTTAATTGTTTTATGAGAAGCAGGTTGCCTCAAAAGGGCAACCTCTTTTTTTGTCCCAATAATTATGTAATTTTGAAAACAATTTTACTTTAATGAAAAAAAACCTCTTTCTTGTTTTTATTATTAGCACTTTTTTTGCTTCATGCAATAAAAGCAAAGTAGAATATTGGGAAAATGGAAATAAAAAGTTTGAAATTCCCTATGTAAACGACAAAATGAATGGTACTGCCGTCTGGTATTGGCAAAATGGGAACAAGCAGCTTGAATCGAATTATATTGATGATAAATTAAATGGGAGCTTAACCCGTTGGTATGTTAACAATGTTGTTCAACGCAAAGAAAATTACAAAAATGACCAACTGGAAGGAAATGCGCTGAGTTTTAATCAACAAGGCATAAAAGTTTCGGAAGAGTTTTATCATCTTGGGCTGTTAGAAGGAAAATATAGCTCGTATTTCGACGATGGGTCCTTGAAAATTGATGGGAATTTTAAAGACGGAAAATGGAATGGGAATTGGTCCTATTTTAATGAAAAAGGAATTCGAATTGGAGAAGCCAATTTTAAAAAAGGAGATGGATTGATGCTTACTTTCAACCTCTTAGGTCATATTATTAAAAAAACAAATTATAAAAACCAACTAAAAGACGGAAACGAAGAGTATTTAGATGGAAAGGACAAAGTGCTTTTAATAAGAACCTATAAAGAGGATAAATTAATTTCAGAAGTAAAAAAGACACTGTAAATCAATCAATTCCTTTATAAATGAATCAAAGACTTTATAATTAACTTATTACAATGAGCCTCTTAGATACGCTTCTCTTAAATAATTCAAGCTTTTGTGGCTTTGATTTACACAACATTTTTATATGGGTTCTCTTCATCATCATCGGTAATTATTTGTTGGAAACCATACTTTCTTTATTAAATGCTTCACGCTTTTCAACTCCAATACCTAAACGATTATCAGGGATTTACGATGACGAAAAGTACAACACCTATTTGCAATATTTAAAATCCAAACATCATTTTTCTCTATTGAATGATTTTTTTAGCCTTATCCTAATCCTAACATTTTTATTATTAGGAGGTTTTGCTTTTGTAGATGACGCTGTTAGACAATGGACACAATTCCCAATGCTTCAATCACTCTTGTTTTTTGGAGTTATTGGTTTTGCTTATGATATTATTGGAACCCCTTTTGATTTGTACTTTACATTTAAAATCGAGCAACGCTTTGGATTTAACACCACAACGATAAAAACCTTTGTGTTGGATAAGTTAAAAGGCTGGCTGTTGACAGCACTGTTAGGAGGTGCAATCATGTCAATAATCATTCTCATTTATTTAAAAGCCGGAAGTGCATTTTGGATTATTGCCTGGGTCGTTATTTCTGCTTTTACCATTTTCATGAGCATGTTTTACTCAAATATAATCGTTCCTTTGTTTAATAAACAGAAACCTTTAGAAGCGGGTGAACTTCGAGATAAAATTGAATCTTTTGCCAATAAAATCGGATTTAAGCTTAATAATATATACGTAATTGATGGTTCAAAACGTTCGAAAAAGTCAAATGCGTATTTTACAGGATTGGGTCCCAAGAAAAGAATTGTGCTTTACGATAGATCGGAAGAGCACACGTCTGAACTCCAGTCACCTGAAGCTATC
>CAZJBB010000085.1:0-12555 GCA_964543995.1 uncultured Bacteroidales bacterium | reverse complement strand
AGATAGCTTCAGGTGACTGGAGTTCAGACGTGTGCTCTTCCGATCTAAGGCAAACGAAAACTTCAATCTATTTTAAGATAAGGGCTGGTTAGTGAAAGATGACAATGATTACTTGTATATTTATGCTCAAACCATGGATGGTAGAACTCAATATGGCATTGTGGGTTGTGCCGGAGTGGAAGATTATCTCAACAACATCATCAAAAAGCATGAGTTGACACGAAAAACAAAGGAAGAAGACCGAATGAAGCATGTTCGCATTACCAATGCCAATATGGAACCTGTATTTTTCACATATCCTGCTATACATGAAATAGACGAAATAGTATCCAACATTGTAAAAAATCAGGAAGCTGAGTACGATTTTGTAGCTGACGATGGATTTGGACACCACTTTTGGGTAATTAAGGATAAAGAAACCATTGATAAGATTATTTATTTGTTTGAAACCAAAGTTCCATTCACCTATGTTGCCGATGGGCATCACCGTACGGCTGCAGCCGCCTTGGTTGGCAACGAAAAAAAGCTAAACAATCCCCACCACACCGGTCAGGAAGAATATAACTTTTTCTTAGCAGTTCATTTTCCTGATAATCAGCTTAAAATATTTGATTACAATCGTTTGGTAAAAGATTTGCACGGTTTGACTTCGTCTCATTTCATTGAAAAACTGAATAAAAATTTCCTTATCGAAAACAAGGGAGTGCAAATTTACAAACCTGAAAAACTTCATGAGTTTAGCATGTATCTTGATGGGAATTGGTATTCATTAATTGCCAAAGAAGGAACTTTTAACGATAATGACCCTATTGGCGTTTTAGATGTGACAATTCTTTCAAACTTAATTCTGGATGAAATATTGGGCATTAAAGATTTAAGAACTGATACACGCATTGATTTTGTTGGCGGTATACGAGGACTTAATGAACTTAAATGCAGAGTCGATTGTGGCGAAATGAAAGTGGCTTTTGCTTTATATGCGGTTTCTATGCAACAGTTAATTGACATTGCTGATTCCGGCAACATCATGCCTCCTAAGACCACTTGGTTCGAACCTAAGTTGAGAAGTGGCTTGGTTGTGCATAGTTTGGATTAGGCTTCCATTCGCATAAATAACTTCACAACTGGTGAAGATTTGAAAACCTATTGATACTAAGGATTTAAGCACTTATAATCATTAGTGCTTCAGGCAATTACGAAATCTAAGTTGATTTACTTAACAAAAAACCCTCCGATTAATTAAACCGGAGGGTACCCTAACAATTATGAAAACAAAATGAAATACAAAGATAGCACAATCTAATCCCTAAGTCAATAAGCAAGTATGATTTTTTATTGATATTTATCAATCCTTAGAAAATTTATTTTGGCAATTTCATTAAAACAAAAGTCATAGTAAAATTATTATTTTTGTAAAAAAACAAGCTTGGAATACGAAATAAATAGTCGCAAAGGAATAGACTTTAGGGAATTACTAAGATACAAAGAATTGTTTTTCTTTTTCACTTGGCGCGACATCAAGGTCAAGTATAAGCAAACCGTATTGGGTTTCACCTGGGTAGTATTACAACCATTAATAATGATGGCCATTTTTACCGTCTTTTTTGGGAACATGATGCATGTTCCTTCCGATGGCGTTCCTTATGCGGTGTTTGCTTTCTCAGGTTTGTTGTACTGGAACCTGTTCTCCTCAGGAGTTACCAATGCAGGTAACAGCATGGTATTCAATGCAAACATTATAAAAAAAATATATTTTCCAAGAATCATCATTCCCATTTCCTGTATTTTGGTTTCCTTTTTCGACTTTTTAATCACCCTTTTATTATTTCTATTGCTCTTATTGTATTTCAATATTTCATTTATTTCCATTCATTTTATTGTTTATCAATTCATTGCATTAACACTTACCCTTTTAACTTCTATTGGAATGGGCAGCTTATTGTCAGCTCTCAATGTTAAATTTCGAGATTTTAAATACATCATTCCCTTCTTCATACAAACCTTACTTTTCCTAACTCCTGTTATTTACCCGGTATCTATAGTAAAATTTCCTTGGGCAAAAATCATCCTCGAACTAAACCCCATGTTTGCCCCTATCGAATTTTCCAGAGCATCTTTATCAGTTTATTCATTCCCAATAGAATCTATTGCATTAAGCTTGGTCTCTATATTTGTAATAAGCATCCTTGGTATGGTTTATTTTAGAAATACTGAATACTATTTTGCTGATTTAGTCTAATGAAACCCATACTCGAAATACAGAATGTGTCCAAGAAATTTTCAATCGGAAAATCTCATAACTCCTCCTATCTCAGTATTAGGGAAAGCATTATGAAAGGCTTTCGAAATATCCCTACCGAAGATTTTTGGGCATTAAAAAACATTTCATTTCATGTTCAAGAAGGAGAATCTATAGGAATTATAGGGAAAAACGGCGCAGGCAAATCCACCTTATTAAAGATTCTTTCGAAAATTACTTATCCAACTTCAGGAAAAATAATTTCGAGAGGCAGAGTAGCCTCTTTGCTTGAAGTTGGAACCGGTTTTCATGGAGAACTGACAGGAAAAGAGAATATTTTTTTCAACGGTTCTATATTGGGGATGAAACATCGGGAAATTTCAAAGAAATTCGATGAAATAGTAGGCTTTTCCGGAACCGAAAAGTTTCTAGACACCCCATTAAAACATTTTTCCACCGGTATGCAGCTTCGATTAGCTTTTGCGGTGGCTGCTTTTCTAGAACCGGAAATTCTTATTATTGATGAAGTATTGGCCGTTGGAGATGCCGAATTTCAAAAAAAATGTCTTTGGAAAATGAATGAAGTTAGCAAAAGCGGAAGAACCATTCTATTTGTAAGTCATAATATGAATGCTGTTTCCAATTTATGCAATAAAGCCATTTACCTTAAAGAGGGTTTAAAAGTAAATGAAGGTCCTGCAAATGAAATAGTTAGTCAATATTTGGCTTTTGATTTTAAAAACGAATCAAAATGGGAAGCTCCCCAAGCGAATATTCATCAAAACAAATATTTCACTCCTACCCTATTTAAATTGATTCAAGAAAATGGTGAAGATATCAACAACCCTATTTCTTGTTCTTCAGCCATTGGAGTGCATATCGAAGGTATGATTGATCAGTTGGATTCTTCATTTACCGTTGGATTTTCCATTACCAATCAGGATGGCGTTTTATTATTCTGGGCGTTGCAAAAAGACTTGGATGCTGAAAAATGGATTCAATTGCATATCGGTAAAAATGCATTTACAGCATGGATTCCAGCCCATTTATTAAACGAAGGGGATTATAAAATTGAACTCATTTCATCGCTCCACCATCAAGCATGGTTTCTTCAGCCTGGGGTAAACGCACCTTCAATACATTTACAAATTAGAGGCGGTTTTAGCGCATCACCTTTCTGGCATCAAGCAAGACCGGGAGCTCTGGCACCTTTAATTCAGTTTAGCAAATATTAATTTTAATTCATGGGCCAAATACATAAAGGAATTCCTAAAGAGCTTATTGCAGCTATTCAACAAATCGCTCATTATGAGCATTTTGTTGAAACAGGAACCTATTTAGGAAATTCAGTAATTTGGGCTGCCGGATTTTTTACTAAAGCTTATACCATTGAAATTCTCCCGGAATTAAGTAATAAAGCTAAAGACAGGCATGATTGTTTGCAGAATATTGAGTTTCTGGTTGGTGATAGCCGTGAAATTCTAAATAAAATAGTCCCTATCTTATCTCCAAAGACTGTATTTTGGTTCGACGGGCATTATTCAGGAGAAGGGACCGGAGGACAAGGAAAAGAATGCCCTGTTTTTGATGAACTTGAAGCCATTAAAACACTTCAAGAAAGTATCATCTTGATTGATGATGCTCGATTTTTCTTTGGTCCACCCCCTAAGGGTCACAAAATTGAAGATTGGCCTCGCTTTGATGAACTTATCATAAAAATAAAAGCCCTTTTCCCAAACCATTATTGCACCTTGCATGAGGATGTAATTATTGCCTGTCCGGAAAAGTTCAGGAATATCATCGACCAACAATGGAAAATGCAATTTGAAAACAGATTTTCCTTAGCTTCAAGCAAAAGTCACTTATCTAGGGAAATATTTCAAAAAATCAAGAATACATGGCACTCCTTTAAGGCTTTGAAAAGACAAAAAGGAAAAAAAGTTTTTAAAAGCAACCTACAACTATTTTTGAGGCAAGAAAAGTTAACTCAAAAAAGATTCACATTTGATGTTAAAAGCACCTTCCCTCAGCTATCTGACGCCACACAAACTGCTGATTTTGACCGTCATTACATCTACCACCCGGCATGGGCAGCCCGAATTATTGAGAAAATCCACCCCGAAGTCCATGTGGATATTTCCTCTACCCTTCATTTTTGTTCTATCATTTCGGCATTTATCCCTGTGGAATTTTACGATTTTCGAAGAGTAAGATTAGAATTATCCAAACTTATAGCAAAACAGGAAAATTTGACTCAATTGAGTTTTCCGGATCATTCAATAAGCTCCCTTTCCTGTATGCATACCATAGAACACATTGGATTAGGAAGATACGGAGATAAAATTGATTATGACGGAGACCTGAAAGCCATGAAAGAATTGTCGAGGGTGCTCAAGTTTGGGGGAAATTTATTGGTTGTGGTTCCTATTGGAGACGCTGATCAAATTCTTTTTAATGCTCACCGGATATATACCAAGACTTCTATTGAAAATGCATTTACCGAAGCCGGACTTAGCTTGGTAGAATTTACCTTAATTCCTGAAAATCCGGAAGACGGAGGTTTAATCTTAAACCCGTCTAAAGAAATACTCAGCAAGCAGCACTATGGTTGCGGTTGCTTCCATTTCACCAAATAATGAATGAAATGATTGTCATTAAAATACAAGGTGGATTAGGGAATCAGCTTTTTCAATATGCACTTGGGAAAAGTCTTGAAAAACGGAATGATGAAAAAGTCTATTTTGATATTTCGTCTTATAAAACTCCTGAAAATACCGGTGCAACCCCTAGAAATTTAGAACTCATCCATTTTAATATTGCTGATTTTGAAACGATTGAAAGCATTCATGACATTTTAAATCATGGCTTAATGAGCAAAATGGGTCGCTTATTAGAAAGGGATTTCCTCCCCTATTACAAGCAATTTTATGTTAAGGAGAAAAACCCGGGTTTCGACTCTCATATTCCTAATATTAAAAAAAACGCCTATTTGGATGGTTATTGGCAATCGCCAAAATATTTCAGCAATGTCATTTCTGAACTAAAAGAAGCACTCACATTAAAAAATGACGCTAAAAGTGATTTTCGCGACTACAAAGTTCTGATTGACAATGCCCAAAATTCCCTCAGCGTGCACATCAGAAGGTCAGATTACATTGAAAAATACAAGCAGACTTATTTTCAGCTTCCCCTAGGCTATTATAACCAGTCTATTCGCTATATTCAGAAAATTCATCCTGACATTGAGATATTTGTTTTTTCGGATGATATTCAATGGTGCCGTGAAAATTTACCACTCGACCTTCCTTTACATTTTGTTGAATTTCAGGAAAGTAGCCCATGCGAGGAATTGCTGTTAATGTCGCAATGCAAGCACAACATCATTGCCAACAGCACCTTTTCTTGGTGGGCAGCCTGGTTAAACACGAACCCGGATAAGATGGTGATTGCTCCAAAAAAGTGGTTTATTTTTGAAGATACTCATTTCAGAAATTCATTATACCTTGACACATGGATAAGCCTTTAATATCTGTAATTCTTCCGGTGTATAATGGTGAAAAATACCTCAAACTTGCTATTGATAGCATTCTTCATCAAACACTTAGCAATTTTGAACTGATTATCATAAACGATGGTTCTACCGATGAATCTGAAAAAATAATCCATACGTTTAAGGATCCAAGAATACGATATTTCTGCAATGAAGTTAATATTGGATTTTCAAGTACGCTCAATAAAGGTATTGAAGTATCGCGTGGAGAATACATTGCCAGAATGGATGCAGATGATATTTCGCTTCCCTTTCGATTCGAAAAGCAAATGGAGTTCCTCTTATTACACCCTGAAATCGCAATTTTAGGCACAGCAGTGCAATTAATTGATGAAAAAGGGGGCATTTTTGGCGAATGGAAATATCCCTTGCTTGCAGAAGAACTCAAACTTCAAATAAAGAAAACCTGCTGCTTTGCTCATCCATCGGTAATCTTCAAAAAATCCTGTGTAATGGACATAGGGCTTTATCACTCCAATTATATTTTCGGAGAAGATTATGATCTTTGGTTCCGCTTATTAGAAAAATACCCGGGGGCAAATCTACCGGAAACATTGCTGCAATACAGAATACACTCAACACAAATGAGTTCCACTCATTTATTTCAGCAAACCCTAATTTGTTGTATGATTCGAAATCAACTTCCTGTTGAAAATGTTACAGTACAAAAATCGGATTTAACCCATAAAGGAATCAGTAACAAAGAGTTGGACGAACAGATATTGAACACTTTTGCATTTTGGATTGACCTATATGTAAAAATGAATTGCCCATTAAAAGCAAAATCACTGCTTGCTGAATTAAAAAAGGAAATTACAGATAGCTCCAAACCTACCAAGAAGGTTTTCAATTCCTTAGAAATTAAAATATCTCTTAGAGAATTACATCTATTCAAATGCACCTTTTTGATAATGAGGCGGTTGGACTTGGCATTAGCACGATAAATCAAAAGCCAAGGTTTTATTATTTTCAAATTCTTATATTTGCATGTTAATAAAAGTACAGACGAAAATTTGACCATGTGGCTTTTACTAATATGGTATCTAATCCGAAAATAAGCATTATTATACCTACTTTTAATAGGGAAAATATCCTTATTGAAACCCTTTATTGTATTTTCAAACTTCCTTTGAAACTGCTTAATATAGAGGTTATTGTAGTAAATGACGGTCATGACTTTACCAATCAAATCCCAAAATTTGAAAATTGTTTAATAGTTAAAAACCCTAAACAAGGTGCTGCTTCAGCAAGAAACCTGGGTGCTTCACTTGCAACAGGGGAAACATTAATTTTTATTGATGATGATATTTCAATTTCGGAAGAAAATATTTTAGCCACCCTTGACTTCATTGAAAAGCATCCCGGCGCTTGTTTGAATTTAAATTGGAAGTACAGTGAGGACACATTGAATTATTGTCATCAATCTGCCTTTGGTAGATTTATAATCAACACTAAATTAATAAATTACCAAGGCTGGGTGCAAGATATTGACTGGAAAACCGTACTATTTGAAACTCATAAACTCTGCGCATTTTATTTTGTCATTCCCAAGCAGTTGTTTCACGATTGCGAAGGATTTGATGAAAATTTCAAGAACCAAGGCGTAGAAGATGATGAATTTTCTTTTCGACTAAAGAACAGAAACGTTCCACTCTTTATTGAGCCCAATCAATATGTTTTACACAACGAAACGGACAAAATTGATTTAATAAACAGGCTGAATCGTTTCAAAATCGGGGCTGTCAACAAACGCCAAGCACTTGAAATGGGGATGAAGGAATATTACATTGCTTATCCCTTTTATAAAAAATGCTTATATACTCTGCTGCTAAAATTCAAAAAACCACTGATATCCCTATGCAGAAAAATTCCAAACCGAAAAGAATTTGACTTTATTTCGTTTAAAATATTTCACCTACTTATTGGGATTGTGATATTTGAGGGTTATTATAAACAAGACCGAAGCACTTTGAAATTAAATCATGCATAATAAGTCCATTTTAATATACACCCAAAACAGTTTTTTTGACCCTTTATTCTATGGGACCTGCATTGCCTATTTTAAGGAGCTGACCAAAGACAAAGCATTTGAATTTCACGTAATTAGTCACGAACAAAAGCAATATTCCTTACCAAAAGAAAACTATGAATCTAAGATTAATGAGTTGCAAGGTTTTCAAATATATCATTACCCTTTACAATGGAAATCGCTCAGATTCAAGCTCTTGGCGAAACTAATAGAATTTTTACAAGGACTATATTTGGTTTCAAAGCTTCAAAGGAAACATCGTTGTAAGGCCATTTTTGCATTGGCAAATATTGCCGGGGCATACGCTTATTATATTTCTAAACTTTTTCGACTGAAACTGATTTTATTCACTTATGAACCCCACAGTAGTTTTATGGTTGAAACCGGCACATGGAACCGCAAAAGCCTGAAGTACAAACTCTTGAACAGAATCGAATATCGTATGGGGATGAAAGCGGATTATATTGCTACCGGGACAAAATATATGGTTGATCAACTTAAAAACTGGGGATCTCGAGCTAAAATATATAGGGTCCCAAGTTGTATAGACGAGTCCATTTTTGATTTTAATGCTGAAGCCAGAAATAAAATACGCCAACAGCTAAAAATTGAAGATAAAACTGTTTTTGTTTATGTGGGTAAGTTTGGCGATTTGTATTATCATTTTGAAACGATTTCTCTTTTTAAAACCCTTTTTGATCATATCCGACAAGCCCATTTTTTAGTGCTAACCCCAAATGATAAACATGAAATTGAAGGAATCTTTGAAAAATTCCAGCTCCCAAAATCATCTTATTATATTGATTGTGTTGAAATTAGCCAAGTTCCAATGTATTTATCTGCTTCTGATTTTGGTATTGTTGCTGTACCTCCTCTCCCCTTTCAAAAATTCCGTTCTCCCATAAAAGTGGGTGAATATCTGTGTTGTGGAATTCCCTATCTGGTATGCAAGGGGGTTTCGGAAGATGACGAATGGGCAATACAACAGCAAGTGGGCGTAGTTTTAAAAGACTTTTCAACCCCATCCGTGAAAGAAAAGATACCGGAAATTGAAAAGTACATTTCAGAAAATAAAGAACAACAAAGAATCCGATGCAGAGAAACCGGCATTTCTTATAGAAGTAAGCAGATTGCCATTCGTGCTTTTATTGAAATATTCAATGAAATTTATACTTAGTAATGAGCGAACCCCTTGTATCGATAATTATACCGGCTTATAATTCAGAAGCTTATATATCACAAACGATTGAATCGGTGATGGGGCAAACCTATAAAAATTGGGAGTTGCTTATTATTGACGATGGATCTACTGATAAGACTTCTGAGGTGATTAAGACATTTTTGCAGGAGAAAAAAATCCGTTACATTCATCAATCAAATGCAGGGGTTTCTGCCGCCAGAAACCGAGGAATAGAACATGCAGGTGGAGATTATATTGCTTTTTTAGACTCTGATGATTTTTGGCTTCCTGAAAACCTTTCAAAGAAGGTAGCGGTTTTAAATGATACTAGCATAGATTGGACCTTTAGCAATATTTTTCATGCAGACGAAAGCTTACACATTACCGGCATGGCACCCAGAGGATCCGATGTTTCCATATTAGATCAATGTTTACTTTGGAAAACCGCTCCTGTACCCAATCCTTGTAGCAATGTTTTAGCGAAAAGGAAATGTTTCTTGCAAGGACTCAGATTCGATACTCGCTTTTCTACCGCAGCCGATCAGGATTTTATTTTCTACTTAGCAAAGGATTTCAGCGGGAAACTCATACACGATAACCTATTAATATACAGAGTATTACCAAACAGCATGAGCAGAAATTTGATGGCACTGGAAAGAGATCATCTTGCTGTGTACAAAAAAGCTTCTAATAATAAGATTTTTCGTTCTTTTGCATTTAAGCAAAGGTGCTTTTCGAATGTATATTTCATGCTCGCCGGAAACTGGTGGGTAAATGGCAAGAACAAAAAAAGAGGAATGATGTTTATATTCAAAGCACTGCTGGCTAACCCATTGGTTTTTATTAGGTTGATGAAGAAAATTATTAATACTTATTTCAATAGTTTCATCTAAAATTAATACAGTGATTAATATTTATAGCAATACCTGTCCCATATGTAACTCCACCCAAATAAAGGAAACAAATATTTTAGTTGATTTTACAATGCTTAATTGTACTTCATGTCAGCATAATTTTTCAGCGGAATTGCCAACAGAAAATGAGCTTTATCATTACTATTCAAAATACAGTTATGAGACGATGGCAGAGATTAGCCCTATTACAATTTTACGTTATAAAAATATAATTCAATCTTTTAATAATAAATCAAATTCAAAAACCATTTTAGATTTTGGCTGTGGTAGAGGGGAATTCCTTATTGAATCAACCAAACTCGGTTGGGATTCCTATGGCTACGAACTTTCTGACACAGCAAATGAAATAATCAAATCTAAAGGCATTAAAACTATTGACAACAGATTTATGAATGAAAACAATTCAATATTTGATGTTGTTGTTTCAATGGAAGTTATTGAGCATTTAAAAGATCCAAAGTTATCTTTTTCAAGGATTTATGATATTCTGAAAAATGGCGGTGAAGTTTATTTTACAACCCCAAATTTTAATAGCTTATCAAGAATGTTATTAAAACAAAAATGGGCGATAATAAATTACCCAGAACATTTACAATATTTTACTCCAAAATCGTTTAAAACATTACTTCATTCCTTAGGGTTTATTGACATTAAAATCAAAACAACTGGGTTTACTATTTCAGCTATAAAGAATATATTTCAAAAAAAAATTTCAAATCAATACTATAACAATGTTAATGAAGATTTAAGAGAAAAAACAGAAACAAACATATTTTATAAAACACTAAAGATTACAATAAATTATGTCCTTAATATTTTTAATATAGGCGACACTATTAAAATCTCAGCAAAAAAATAAATCCTAACTATGGAAAATCCAAAAACTAAAATGCCTGTATTATTTGTGGGTCATGGTTCGCCAATGAATGCCATTGGAAATAACCTTTTTACAAAGACCTTGAACCAAAAAGGGCTTTCTCTTCCAAAACCCAAGGCCATTTTATGCATTTCGGCCCATTGGTTAAGCAGGGGCACTTTTGTAAATGTTTCCCCTTACCCCAAAATGATTTACGATATGGGAGGTTTTCCAAAGGAATTATACGAGATCGTTTATCCTGCCCAAGGATCGCCGGAAACGGCCAAAGAAGTCCAGAAGTTAGGGAGTAAAACTCCCATTTGGGAAGATCTAAATTGGGGATTCGATCATGGAAATTGGTCGGTAATGAGACATCTTTTCCCTAAAGCAGACATCCCCGTATTTCAAATGAGCATTGCTTATGATAAACCCATGCAGTACCATTATGACCTGGCCAATGAACTGAAAAATCTAAGAGAAATGGGGGTGTTAATTATAGGCAGTGGGAATGTTACCCATAATTTAAGTCGTGTCGATTTTTCCGGAGAAAATGCACCCGTTCAAAGTTGGGCTAAGGAATTTGATGAATCTGTATAACGCCTTTTAAACCACGAAAACCATATTGAATTAATCCATTATCAAAACATCGGAAAAACAGCACTGGAAGCGGTCCCCGAACCCAGCCATTTTATCCCCCTGATTTACGCCATTGGGCTTCAGGAAAAAGGAGAAACGATAAGCCATTTTTTCGAAGAATTCCAATATGGCACACTGTCCATGAGGTGTTTTCAAATTGGAAATTGAAATTAAGTGTGTATTTTCTACTACAATTAACATAGAATGGTTGAATCTATTAATATTTCCATTACTTTTGCAAAAATTTAATATTGATTATGGCCACTACAGCTGATTTTAGAAACGGATTGTGCATCGAATTTAACGGCGAACTCTTTACTATTGTGGAGTTTCAGCATGTAAAGCCCGGTAAGGGAGGTGCATTTGTACGGACAAAACTTAAAAACTTAAAAACAGGGAAAGTAATTCCCAATACGTTTAATGCCGGAGTGAAAATTGATGTAGCAAGAGTAGAGCGTCGTCCTTATCAGTTTTTATACAAAGATGGTGCTGATTATAATTTTATGAATAATCAAACGTTTGAACAAGTACTTATTGAAGAACATATCATAAACGAACCTGATTTAATGAAAGAAGGACAAGATGTTGAAATCATGTTTCATGCAGATACTGAAACACCGCTTTCATGTGAGTTACCCTCTTTTGTTGAGCTTGAAATCACCTATACTGAGCCCGGTTTAAGGGGAGATACTGCAACTAACACCTTAAAACCTGCTACATTAGAAACCGGTGCGATTATTAATGTTCCTATTTTTATTGGTGAGGGAGAACGAATTAAAGTAGACACCCGAACCAGAGCATACTCAGAAAGAGTTAAAAGTTAATTCAACCCATTATCATTTCAACAATTGCATTGCTATGAAGTTCGACACTCCTTTTTCTTTACAAACTATTTCTCAACTTATAAATGCGGAATTTCACGGCTCACCGGATATGCAGGTGTGTGGAATAAACGAAATTCACATGGTTGTTCCAGGTGATATTACCTTTGTTGACCATCCTAAATATTATGACAAAGCTTTAAATTCTGCTGCTACCTTTGTGATTATCAATAAAAAAGTGGAATGCCCTGAAGGAAAAGTGCTTCTTTTTTCTGATGACCCTTTTAGAGATTATGTTGCTTTGGTAAAGAAATTCCGTCCTTTTGAACC
>CAZJBB010000084.1:0-12665 GCA_964543995.1 uncultured Bacteroidales bacterium | reverse complement strand
GATAAATTGACATAATATCTGCGTTTAGCTGTTCTAAAGATAGGGTCCATTATATGATGTGCCAAAACAATTGACTGAAAACCTTTGCAGGTCGATTCAAAAACAATGCAGACGCGCTGAAATGTTAAAATTATTGACGAAGGGGCCAAAACAATTGACTCAAAAACCTTACAGGTCGACTGAAAACCTTTGCAGGTCGACTGAAAACCTTTGCAGACGCACTGAAATGTTAAAATAATTGAGTGAGGCGCCAAAACAATTGACTCAAAAACCTTGCAGGTCGAGTCAAAACTTTTGCAGGTCGACTGAAACGTTAAAATTATTGAGTGATGCACCTTTACAATGAACCTTAGTTCCTAGTAACTTGGGGCTCGATGACCCTATTGGACTTCGAGTTCCATCGAGAAGTCCTGGACCTTTAAGTGGTCATCTCGATCCCGACTAGTCGGGACTCGATGACCAAGGGAAAAGAAACTTTGTGCTCTTAGTGGTAAAAGATTTTTAAAATTCTTCCGTCTTCAAACTTCCGTCTTCAAGCATTCCGCTTTACAAACCGATAATCTCTAACAAAGATTACCATCTAATTTTATGGTAATCATGGGTGTTATACGATTGTTGAATCAAGATATTATGAATGCGGTTGGCCAAGATAATGAACATTTCGCCGTGATTGTTTTGCAACCATTTAAGGGAAGTTTCGTCACCATTGCAAGCCTTCGAAAACAAAAGCAAAAAATCGAAATGATGCTTTCCGAGCCATTCCATGGCTTTGGGTTCTCTGTCGATGGCATTGCTGAGCACAGCCAATTCGGGAAAACCATTCTTCAACAACCAATCAAATGCATCCGTATCGGAATGAATTGCGTTACATAAGGCCGCCAATTCCTGATAGCCGTTTTCGAGAAGCCAATGAAAAATCATTTCATTCCCGTTTAGGGCCTCACCAAAAGCAATCATTATTTTTGGAGGATAATTAAGCATATTGTAAGATTAATACACTTGCGATGGAATGCCCAAGGCTTGTACTTTTGCCGAAATTTCAGCCAAACAAGCTGGATCCACCACTTCCAGTTTTTCGCCCGGAGTAGCTCTATGGATAGGATATATCATCACCGATTGGGGACGTATTCTGCTGATATGCCCTAGCCAATGCTCAATTTCATTTGCGGTGGTATTATCCACCGGAATGCCATTTACGGTTCCTTTTACAAACAAACTTTGAATAATCAGCTTGCCATTGAATTTAACCAATTGGTTCACCATGCTTTCCAAATCGGATTTTTCAAGGCTGTTATTTATCAATTCATACATCTCTTGTGTTCCGGCATCCAGTTTTAGAATGTTGTTGTCTACTTTCAGTAAAGCATTAAAAACTTCCTGATGGTCCAAAAAAGTGGCATTAGAAAGTACACTTACTTTGGCATCCGGCATCCAAATATTTCGGAGTTCAAGGGTATCGTCTACAATACCGGAAAATTCAGGGTGTAAGGTTGGTTCACCGTTTCCGGCGAAGGTAATGGCGTCAATGGTATCCCCTGCATCGTGCATTTGTCTCAATGCGTTTTCCAATTCCGTTTTTACCTCCATTCGACTGTGCAAATGTTCGGATTGAATTTCATTGTGCAAAGTCCATCCACATTCACAGTAAATACAGTTA
Source organism: uncultured Bacteroidales bacterium (assembly GCA_964543995.1). GTDB lineage: Bacteria > Bacteroidota > Bacteroidia > Bacteroidales > CAIXTV01 > CAIXTV01. The sequence goes on along the minus strand of CAZJBB010000084.1, from coordinate 11,008 downwards.
AAGGTGCAATATTTATAGCCTAAAGGCAATACATTGATTCCAAGGGAGGTTCCTAACCTGCGGCTCTTCACCGGCCCAAATACGATTCGATTAAATAAAAATCCTGCCATAATGTAAATTGCAAAATTAACATTTATCGAGCACAAGTGGGACAATAAAATTTATGTACTTTTGAATATTGATTTCCCACATGGACAAATTAAGCCAAATACGCAAACCTATTGAGGAACCCCTCAAATTGTTCGACGAGCAATTTAAGAAAACCTTTCAAAGCAATATCTTTTTGCTGAATAAGGTTACTCAGTACATTTTAAAAACCAAAGGCAAGCAGGTTAGGCCTTTGCTGGTCTTCCTAAGTGCCGGAATTTGTGGCCAAATTTGTGATTCTACCAATAGAGCGGCCTCCATGATAGAAATGTTACACACGGCCACCTTGATTCACGATGATGTGGTTGACGATTCGAACGAGCGCCGGGGGTTTTTCTCCATTAATGCCCTTTGGAAAAACAAAATTGCAGTGTTGGTGGGAGATTTTCTTTTGTCGAGGGGATTATTGTTGGCGCTGGATAATCAGGAACATGAATTGTTGAGTATTGTAGCAGATGCCACTCGCCAGATGAGCGAAGGAGAATTGTTGCAAATAGAAAAAGCGCGTCATTTGGATATTGAAGAAGACATTTATTTTGAAATCATTCAAAAGAAAACAGCCAGTTTGTTTGCTGCCTGTACTGCTGCCGGAGCTGCATCCTCTGGTGCCGATAAAGAAACGGTGCGCAAAATGCATCAGTTTGGCATGGACTTAGGAATTGCTTTCCAAATAAAAGACGATTTGTTTGATTTCGAACAAAAGAATGCCACCGGAAAACCCTCAGGAATTGATATTAAAGAAAAGAAATTAACCCTTCCCATAATATATCTGTTAAAAAATTCGGGCTTTCTCGAAAAAAAGAAAATCATCCATTCCATAAAAAACCACAGCAACAAACCCGATATAGTCAGTAAACTTATGCTCCAAGTAAATGAAAGTGGTGGTATTGAATATGCACGGGAAAAAATGCTATTGTACCGACAAAAGGCCATAGACAGCCTTCGAAGTTTCCCTGAAAGCGATTGCCGAAACTCCATGGAAGCATTGGTATTGTTTACTACCGATCGTAAATCTTAAATAATTGTGTATGAAGAAATTTTTTATAATACTGCTTTTTGTTTATGGTAATGCTTTAATGGCTCAAAAGCTTAGCGTTACTTTTTGGAACGATTCCATTAAGAATAAAAAAGCAGAAGGCTTAATCCAAAATGGAAAGGAAAGCGGCAAATGGACTTTTTGGTACGAAAACGGAAGCAAATGGTCGGAAGGTACTTACGAAAATGGTGAAAAAATCGGATTGTGGGTGTTTTGGTATAAAAACGGTAAAAAATGGATTGAAACTCAAATTGTGGATGGCTTATATAAAAGCTGGTATACCACCGGGGAACTTGAAAAATCGGGCCAAAACAAAAATCGACAAAAAACAGGGAAATGGACTACCTACTGGAAAAACGACAGCATTAAAGAAATTGCCGAATATCAAAGCAATTTGAAAAACGGAAAGTGTATTAGTTTTTACGAAAATGGGGTAAAAGAATTTGAAGGCAATTACCGCGACGATCAAATTGACGGTTATGCGTATTGGTGGAGAAACAATGGTTCTAAGGACATGGAGGGAAAATCCATTTTAGGCTTACAAGACAGTATATGGATTTTTTATCACACCAACGGAAAAGTGGGCAGTAAAGGCTTATTTAAAGAAGGCTTACGCGAAGGAAAGTGGACCTATTATTACGAAACAGGTGAAAAATGGAAACAAGGTCTTTACGAAAAAGGCAAACGAAGCGGTGTTTGGACTGCCTGGTACGAAGAGGGGAATAAAGAAAGGGAAGGGAGTTTTGTAGACGACAAAGAATCAGGACTTTGGACCAGTTGGTATAAAAACGGCCATACCAAAGACGAAGGATATTTTAAAGCAGGTAAAATGGATGGGGAATGGAAGGGATACTTCTACGGAGGAAAACAAAAATACGTGCTTCATTACAAAGATAATGAAAAAGAAGGCGCCTCCACCTATTGGTACGAGTTGGGAACCAAGCAAAACGAAGGTTCTTATAAAGCAGGATTAAAAGAGGGGAGTTGGACAGAATATTATGAAACCGGAAAAATTTCGGAAGAAGGAAAATATACCAAGAATACCAAAACCGGGATGTGGTCATTTTGGGATAAATATGGAGCCAAACTGAAGGAACAAGAAATGATTGATGGAAAACCGGACGGGAAATGGGTTGAATACCATCAAAACGGCAAAAAATCGGGCGAAGGAACCTATATCAAGCATGTGAAAGACGGCATGTGGACGTATTGGGATGTGACCGGGAAAGTGGTGTACCAAGTTGAATATAAAGCAGGGGTCATTAAAAAGGTTTACAAAAATGCCAGAGACGAAGTGAAACCCAAATAAATCCGAAAAAATAAGAAAATCAGCATTTTAAATGAAAGAAAACCTTTTTATAGCTTTCGAAGGCATTGACGGAAGTGGAAAAAGCACTCAAGCCAAACTGTTGGCAGAAAAGTTAAGCCAAGAAGGGCATAAAGTTTATTTGACTTTCGAACCCACCGACAGTGCTATTGGAAGCATCATCAGAAAAGTTTTTACCCATGCCATGGAAGCGGATAACCGCACCATAGCCGGTTTATTTGTAGCCGACCGATTGAATCATTTGCTGAATAAGGAGAACGGGATTCTTAAAAAGTTGGAAGAAGGCTATACGGTAATTGCCGATCGGTATTATTTTTCTTCCTACGCCTACCAAGGGGTGCATGTACCTCTTGATTGGGTAATTCAAGCAAATTCCTTAAGTGCCGGATTGCTTCGGCCGGACCTGAATCTATTTATAGATGTTCCACCGGAAGTGTGTATGCAACGATTAAAAAGTGGGAGAACCTCCCTGGAACTATATGAAACCATTGAAAACCTGCAACATGTTAAAGCCAAATACCTTGAAGCTTTTGAAATAGAAAAATCCAAAGAACAGATTTGTACTATTGACGGAAATCAAACCCAAGAAATGATTGCCGAGCTGGTTTGGTCAAAAGTTTCTTCCATTAAATAGGAAAGCTCCTTATAATACGTTCTGCTATTTATGCACCTTTCTAATAAAATCTTCAATTTCTTTTACACCACCTTGGTAAACGAGATAGCCATTGTAAGGTTCGCGTGAGGTAATTTCATCGTTGATGGGCGTGAGCATCATTTCCCTTACTTTTTCCGGATCGTTGGTTTGGCCTAAGACCCAACCAAGTTTAATATAGGCTGCTTCGGGTAGCATATTGGCTGCAGGAACAATACCTTTAGCCATTAAGTCTCTACCTGTGTCGTACACAAACATGTGCACATAACCCCAAAGGGTTTGTACTGTCATGTAAATGTGAACTCCTTTAGCTGCAGCTCTTTCAATGGCCGGATAAATGGCTTTATTTACATGCCCGAGACCGGTACCGGCTATCACAATGCCTTTATACCCATTGTCGACCAAAGAGTCAATGATGTCGCATTGCATATTGGGGTAATAGTAAACAATGGATATCTTTTCTTCAAAAAATGGCAAAATAGTTACATTACGGTCTTTTCGGCGGTGGTTGTATTCAGTTTTTATGGGGACCACGCCTTTTCGGGTAACGGTAGCCAAAGGGGTATCTCCAATGGTGCGGAAAGTGGAACGATAAGAGGAGTGCATTTTACGTACTCGAGTCCCTCTGTGCAACAAACCATATTCATCGGAAGTAGGTCCAAACATGCATACCATCACCTCGGCAATATCGCCATGTCCGGCAGCCGTGGTAGCATGCATCAAATTTAAAGCGGCATCCGAACTCGGGCGGTCGGAAGAACGCTGTGAACCCACCAATACAATGGGCACCGGTGAATTCTGAACCATATAGGTTAAAGCGGCAGCGGTATGGTGCAATGTATCAGTACCATGACCAATAACAATACCATCCACTCCGTTTTCAATTTCTTTTCCAATGGCAATGGCCAGTTTTTTATATTGCTCCGGGCCCATATTTTCGCTGAACACGGCAAATACTTTTTCGGTAGTCAGGTTACAAATATCTGCCAATTCGGGAACGGCTCCGTATAGCTCTCCCGGAGAGAAAGCCGGAATAACTGCTCCGGTTCTATAGTCGAGACGCGATGCAATGGTGCCTCCTGTTCCAATGAGTTTCACTTTAGGTAAGCCCGGGTGTTGGGGAAATTCCTTTTCCGGAATTTTATAGTTGGCTTTTTTATAGCCGGTTTCTTTCATTTCAACAATATTCCGGATGTCGATGCCCACATTGTATCCGGTGGGAATTTTCATCACAATATGAAGATCGTCGTCGTTTTCTGATCGGGGTAAAATAGTTCCAACAAAAGTTCCTCGGGAAGTGTTTACTGTAGCTTGTCCCCAAACACGCACATTATATGACTTGAGGGTTTCTAGAGCTTTGCCTTTATATCCTTGAAAAATATCTTCGCTCATTATGATTTAGTTATTTAGTTTTTTTGTTAGATTTTTCGATGTTTTTTCTAAGCTCAATAAAAGAAATATTGCCTAAGGCAACCGGACGTAACTGTCCCAGAATCCAATCCGTTTGATCTCCATCTTTTTTACCCCAACGGATGGAATTGAATTTTTCTTTTAAAAAATCGAGATTTGAGAGAATTTTTTCTTTAGTGTAAGGCTTGTAATTAATGCTCACCAGTACGGATTCAAAATCCATTTTAGGATGTTCGAAAATAACCGGTAACATTTTGCGGGCGATTTCTACCTCTATTTTTTGTTGAACCAAATATTTGAATAAAGCATAAATGATTTCATATTTAAACTCCACTTTGGGATGTTGACCTTCGACATATTTTAAAGTATGACCAAAAAACGAACCTACAAATGTTGAATTTAGTTTCAACTCATTGATAATCCGTTTAATGATAGGAAATAAATTTCGTTTAAAAATATAAATATAGGTATCTTCCGGTACTTTCCATTCTTGCAACTGATGGTAACGACTCATTACTTCATCGGGCAATTTTTTCCGCAATTCGTCAATGTATTCATCTTCCAAGGGAATGGGTGCCGAATCGGTATCCGGATACATACGATCTGCCCCGGGAAGTACCCTTTCGAATATCGTATTTCCATTTTCCAGCGACTTTCTTGTTTCATTGGGAACGCCATTGAAGGCCATTTTGCAACGTTCTTCAATCGTTTCTAAGGCGGTTTTCATATCCTCTTCGTTTCCCCAAATCACCAATTGAGCATCTTGCTCCTTGGCTTTTAAGATGGAAGCAATGATATCGAAATCTTCTGATTTGATGATTGGATTGAACTGCTCAGAATATATCAGATTGGGTTTTTCTATACAGGCAATTACTTTGAGGCGATCACTGATTTCATTGGCAAACACCATATCCGGTTGGGTAAAATGGGAAAGGATTCCTTTGAAATAAGGTAAATTTACAGCTATCAGCTTTTGTCCGTTTTCTTTGGCAACTTTTAAGGCTTCCCAACTCAGTTCAAAGGCATCAAAATCGAGGTACTCATAATGGATCTTCCAATTTTCGGGAACATGCACCAAGGATTTCAGTTTATCTCTTATTTGCAGCAATGCCCATTGGCGAAATACTTCCACATGGGTTAATTCCGGAATCCAGCGGGTGTGAGCAACGCCTTTAATTTCAACGCGGGTGCCCCCTTTGCAGCTTACATTTACATCCTGTCTTCCTGCTCCTATTCCGGTTCTTACTTTGCCAGTACTTCGATTTAAAAAACGAATATAATTGCAAGCTTCCATTACTTCATCCGGGTTTTTCATATCGGGATAGGTAACCGTTTCAATAAGAGACATGCCTAAACGGTCGGTATTGTATATTCTTACATGGCCCTGATCCGAAATTTCGCGACAGGAGTCTTCTTCTAAACTGAGTTGTATTAAGCGAATGGGACGGTCTTTAATATAGATTTCGCCTTCCACTCCAATGATGGCGGTTCTTTGGAAACCGGTAGGAATGCTGCCATCCAGATATTGTTTACGGGTAATATGTACTTCTCCAACAATGTTCAGTTTCGAAAGCAGTGAAATTTCAATAGCGTATTCCAAGGCTTCCCTATCTACCGGAAAAGGGGGGGTATCATCCACTTCATAGGTACAAGTGGTTTCGTTTTTTAATCGATAAATGATGTTTTTGCGGGTTTTAAACTCCATCAATGCCGTTCCGTCATATTCTCCGAGTTCACTGAGGGTAGGGCGCATGTGGCGAACAATTTCGGCATCAAATTTCGAATGTTTGTGATAGACTCCGGCCGGGCAGGAACAAAATAATTTATGGACGGTTTTAAGCTGTTGATGGACTTCCAGCCCAGACATAAAACCAAGGCTGTCGTAAGTTTTTTGAGTTGCGTTTTTACGAGCGACAAAGCCAACAGCCTTTTTGCTTGCCTCGTAATTTTTTCGTGGATCAAATTGAGATTTCATTCCGCAGATTTATTTTTCTTCAAAAGTAAAAAAATATAGCCAAAAAAGGCAGTAGTACAGTTTTTAGTTTATTATATCTGAACACATGAAATGGAATAGCGATTAGTTCTCCTTGCAGATTATTCAAATAACTCTTTAATCGTTTTCATAGGGAGAAACATTTTCCCACTTTCCGGTAGTTTTATAAAACCATATTTCTCATAGAAGCTTTCTGCTTTATCATCTAAAGGATCAACCACAACAGCAAATGCTCCAATAGAATCTGAGGTGTCGTAGCATCTTTTCAACGAATCTATGAGTAAAATTTTGCCTATTCCCTTTCCCTGAAATTTTTTATCCACTGCCAATCTACCGATAAGTATTGTGGGTATTGATAAATAAGATGTTGGTAACTTTTTCCTGAATGAATCAGGAATTAAGTCGTTCGGAATACTATTGCTAGATAGGGTATAATAACCAGAAATCCTTTCTGTTTCTTTGTCAACCATTACAAAGCAAGCCGAAAGTTTTCTTACTACATCCTGTTTTGCTTGTTGCCAAAAGTAATAATCTAATATTTCTTTTCCACAAGAGAAACTTTCTCTGTTGTGCTTGGACTCAAGTGCTACCGTTAAGTAAATCATTTAGTTAGCAAATCATTGTATTCGCTTTTTGCATTAAGTAAATCATTATTCGGCTTTGGAGGATTTACTAAGGCATCGAAAAACAATTCCTTATCTTTTTGCGAAGCAATGATTTGTTCTTTTTCCATAACAATCTCATTGGCTCTCTGCTGCATGGTTATCATCACAAAATCGGTCAGGTTTCTATATCCACCTAAAATGGCAGCTCTCTCAAAGAATTGCTTTTGCTCTAATGGCAACCTTGCATCAAATCGAGCTTTATCCTGTTTTATTGCTCCCATGATATTAAATTTTCTACAAATGTACGGTTAATTTCCGTATATTACATGTATTTGTGAAGGATTTTCTTTCATTAACCGTTCTTAACAAATTATCTGTAAAAAAGGCTCACCAAACGGCAAGCCTTTAAATATTAATTATCTTGGTTTCACTTCATCATCTTACTCCACGAATCTTTTAAAGTAACGGTTCGGTTAAAAATGGGTTTTTCGGGAGTGGAATCATAATCTACGCAAAAGTAACCAATGCGCTCAAACTGATATTTATTGCCTTGTTGGGCATTCGAAGCTAAATAAGGTTCTGCATAGGCGGTGGTCACTTTCAAAGAATCGGGATTGAGATTGGTTTTAAAATCTTCTCCTTCTGCCAAATCGTCGGGATTCTCTTTAGTAAACAAACGCTCATACAAATTCACTTGAATATTTTTGGCATGTTGCACCGAAACCCAATGAATGGTTCCTTGTACTTTGCGTCCGTCGGGAGAAGAACCTCCTTTGGTAAGGGGATCAATGGTACAATGCAATTCGATGATTTCCTGAGTCTCCGGATTCTTAATCACTTCGTTGCAAGTGAGGTAATAAGCATAACGCAAACGCACTTCTTTTCCGGGAGCCAAACGGAAGTATTTTTTAGGGGCATCTTCCATAAAATCATCCCGTTCAATATAAATTTCCCGAGAGAAAGGCACTTTCCGGGTTCCCATGGATGCATCTTCCGGATTGTTTATGGCTTCCAACTCCTCCGATTCATTTTCCGGGTAATTGGTAATCACCACTTTTAAAGGATGCATCACCGTCATCACTCTGGCTGCTTTTTTATTCAGGTCTTCACGAATGCAGTGTTCCAATAAAGCCACATCAATGATATTGTCCCGTTTGGCCACACCAATAATATCGGCAAAGTTACGAATCGACTCGGGAGTGTAACCGGCCCTTCTGAGTCCACAAATGGTAGGCATGCGAGGATCGTCCCAGCCATTTACATAGTTGCTTTTCACTAGTTCGAGCAGCTTACGTTTACTCATAACGGTATAACTCAAATTCAAACGGGCAAATTCGATTTGGCGGGGTGCATATATGCCTAATTCCTGAATGCACCAATCATATAAGGGACGATGTACTTCAAATTCTAAGGTACAGATAGAGTGTGTAATACGTTCCAAGGAATCGCTTTGACCATGAGCAAAGTCATACATGGGATAAATGCACCATTGTTTTCCGGTACGGTGGTGTTCGGCATGAATGATACGATACAAAATGGGGTCACGCATGTGCATGTTGGGCGAGGCCATGTCTATTTTGGCTCGAAGCACACAAACACCTTCGGCAAATTCTCCGGCACGCATACGCTGAAATAAATCCATGTTTTCTTCCACACTGCGGTTTCGGTAAGGACTTTCGGTTCCAGCATGTGTAGGGGTGCCTTTTTGACTACTGATTTCTTCTGCGCTTAAATTGCACACATAGGCTTTCCCTTTTTGAATGAGCTGACAGGCAAATTGAAATATTTGTTCGAAATAATCGGAAGCATAAAACAAGCGATCTTCCCAATCGAAACCCAGCCAACGAACATCTTCCATGATAGAATCCACATATTCAACATCTTCTTTCACCGGATTGGTATCATCGAACCTCAGGTTGCATTTGCCATTATATTTTTTGGCCAAGCCAAAATTTAAGCAAATCGACTTTGCATGCCCGATATGCAAATATCCATTGGGTTCCGGCGGAAAACGGGTATGCACTCTTGCCTCGTTTTTATGGTTGCTAATATCTTGTTCTACAATTTCCTGAATGAAATTTAAAGACGGCTTTTGAGCTTTGTCTGATGAATTTTCTGCGTTTTCTGTCATATCATTGTATTTGGCTACAAAAGTACAAAAAGCCTAATAGATTGCTAGCATTAATTGCAAGTGGGATTCAGATATATATGCCGTGCAGAATCTTTGGTCTTAAAAGACAGATTGGAGTGTAATTTTTAATAATTTTACACTCTTATGTCGAATTGCCTGAATATACAAGAAGTAGATAGCTGGATGGGAAAACACAAAAAACCATTTGTGATTGCCGGACCCTGCAGTGCAGAAAGCCGTGAACAACTGTTAGCCACTGCCACCGAAATTGCAAAAATCCCCAATGTGAATGCTTTTCGTGCAGGCATTTGGAAACCCCGCACCCGTCCCTCAAAATTTGAAGGTGTTGGCAATATCGGGTTGGAATGGATGAAAGAAGTGAAGACCCTCACCGGACTCAAATTGGCGGTTGAGGTGGCCAATCCGGAACATGTTGAACTGTGTTTAAAAAACGACATTGATATTTTATGGATTGGAGCCCGAACTACCGTAAATCCATTTTCGGTGCAAGAAATTGCGTCGGCGCTTAAAGGATGCAACCCCATTGTCTTGGTAAAAAACCCCATTCATCCCGACATTAAACTTTGGTTGGGGACGTTGGAAAGAATTAATGCTGTGGGAATTAGCAAGATTGCGGCGGTTCACCGTGGATTTTACTCTCATTCAAAATCTTTTTACAGAAACGAGCCTTTGTGGGAAGTTCCCATTGAACTGATGCGTCTTTGCCCTGAACTTCCTGTTATTTGTGACCCAAGCCATATTTGCGGGAAAAAGGAAAACTTGGCTGAAGTTTCTCAAAAAGCCCTCGATCTGGAAATGCGGGGTCTCATGATAGAAACCCACATTCAACCGGAACAAGCACTTACCGATGCCCGCCAACAAATACTGCCGAGTACCTTAGCCGTTTTACTTGAAAACCTGACCTTACGGAATTTTTCGGGAAACAAAGCATTTCAAAGTCAACTCGAATTGCTCCGTAGTGAAATTGATGAAGTTGACTATCGCTTAATAAACAACCTCATGGAAAGAATGCAAATAGTGGAGAAACTGGGGGAATATAAGCGCGAAAACAACATCACCATTTTGCAACTCAAAAGATGGAATCAAATGCTTTCTCACCGATTGGAAATGGGGGAAAGTGTTGGGGTAAAACGCGAGTTCCTAATGAAACTATTTCAACTGGTACACCGAGAAGCCATTCAAATTCAAATAGATATCATGAATAAGTGAGTTTAATTCTTCATTTTTATTAAGAACAAATAAAAAAGCCTTATGACCCCAAACCATCCACAGACTTCTACCTCGGCAACCAAAGATTATATTTTCTCGATTTCCATCATAGGTACCTTGTTTTTTATTTTCGGTTTTGTAACTTGGCTAAACAGTACCCTCATCCCTTTTCTGAAAACTGCTTGCGATTTAAATAATACCCAAGCCTATTTTGTAACCTTTGCTTTTTATATTTCTTACTTCGTAATGGCCTTACCCATGGCTAAGGTGTTACAAAAAACCGGATTTAAGGGAGGAATGGCATTAGGCTTATTGATTATGGCGATAGGGTCTCTTGTCTTTATACCCGCAGCGCTCAGCCGAAATTTCATCCTTTTCTTGGTAGGTTTATTTGTCCAGGGTGCCGGACTTACCATTTTGCAAACAGCTTCCAAGATCGGAAGAGCACACGTCTGAACTCCAGTCACCTGAAGCTAT
>CAZJBB010000083.1:0-12669 GCA_964543995.1 uncultured Bacteroidales bacterium | reverse complement strand
AAGAATATATTGTGCCCGAAAAATTTAAAGAATATGAGCAAGTAGCTCTTAAAAAAGGATTCTTATTCGCCGAATGCAACCCTTTGGTTCGTTCTTCTTTTAAGGCCGAAAAACATGTGAAATAATGGCTTCAAAGAATGTTCAATGTATTGATTTAGGAACCAAGGAATATCAAGAAACCTGGGATTATCAGGAGGAAATATTCAACGGTCTTCAGGAAATTAAAAAAGGAAATGCAGCATCTCAATTGGAAGCTTCTAATTACCTGATTTTTTGTGAGCACCCCCATGTTTATACCTTAGGGAAAAGTGGGAATGAAGCCAATCTGCTACTCGACCTGATTCAATTAAAAGCCCAAAACGCTTCCTTTATTAAAACCAATAGAGGGGGAGACATCACTTACCATGGTCCCGGACAAATTGTGGGATATCCGATTCTCGATTTGGAGAATTTTTCCATGGGAATCAAATCCTATATCTATCATCTGGAGGAAGTCATCATCCGAATGTTAATGGAGTATGAAATTCAGGCAGTAAGGCTCGAAGGTGCCACGGGGGTTTGGTTGGATTCCGGAACATCAAAAGCACGTAAAATTTGTGCTATGGGCGTCAGAGCCAGCCGATATATTACCATGCATGGTTTTGCTTTAAATGTGAATACCGATCTCAATTATTTCTCCTACATCAATCCCTGCGGATTTACCGATAAATCGGTGACCTCCATGGAGAAAGAACTGGGGTTTACTGTCCCAATAAAAGATGTCCAAACCTTATTAAAAAAGCAATTTGAGACGGTGTTCGGCATGCAATTTATTCATTGAAAACCTCAGTTAAAACTCGGTGTGATTGCATACTTCCAAATCCGGGCAAATGGGTTTTATAATATTCAATCATTCTTTCGACCAATAAGGTTCTATGCTCCAATGGTACCATGGGTTGGTATTGGGTTAAGGAGCATTGGTCTAATTTGGAAAAGTACAAACTCAAGGGGGATTCCAGATACAAAGATTCTAAAGGAGGTGTTTGCGTAAAAACACCTTCTCTAATATCAAAAAATGGAGTAAGTTGGGTATAGGTTCCATTGGGAGAAAATCCTAACAATTGAGTCAACCTTATCATAAAGTATAAATGAAAGTCGGAAAACTGCTTACTGCGTTCTTCTAAAAAGCAAAGATGCTCTTTCACAAAATCCCAAAGGATTTCATTGGGCTCTTCTTCTCGTATGGATTTATATAATAGCTCATTGATAAACAAGGCAATGGCACTTTTTCGAATGTCGGAATATAAGGAATGAAAGGAAACCTCCGGTCGAGCTTCTTTTAAGTGCTGCAAGCTACTTTTAGCTTTGAAATTGAATTGTACATCGAGTATCAATAAATGCGAAAAAAGAGAGGCTTTGGCCAGGCTTTTTTTGTTTCGACTTCCCTTAACAATAAAGGAAATCATCCCCATCTCTCGGGTGTAAATTTTGACTATGATGCTGCTTTCCGAATACTTTAACTGATGTAAAACGATACCGGAAACGCGTAATAACATCTTGTTTAATTCTCAAAAAGGATTTTAGTCACGTCGGTCTGACTTCCATCTTCGTTGGTACAAAAAACCAAATAGATGCCGGTGCGTGCTCTTTCTCCATTTAATAAATGTCCATCCCATATTGCCTGCCCACCAATGGCTTTGGTTTTATATACCAAATTACCGGTCACATCCGTAATTTTCACATCTGCATCCAACACCAAACCTTTTATGGCAATAATTCCATTATAATCGTGCTTCACCGGATTTGGGTAAGCATACACCGCTTCAAATTTTTCACCCCCACCGGTCGCTGTGCTTTTGTATGAAATAATTCCTTTGGAAGTTCCAAAAAACACCTCACCCGTACTTTGATTAATGGTAATGGATGTAATTTCGTTAGAAAGCAAAGGGCTGTTAGTTTCGGTAAAATGTTCTAACAATTGCGTGCCATCCGACGACATTAAATACACTCCGCTGGCTTCTGTTCCGAACCATTTCCGATTGGCGCCATCCACAGCAATGGCCGACACAATTTCGGTTTCGAGGAGGTATTGCCAATGGCCGTCTTGCTCCAACAAAATGGTTTGAGCAGTATAGTTTCCGGTAAAAGCGTCGCCGGGATTATAGCATACTTTAACCCCTTTATCGGTTCCTATCCAGATATCGCCGTTTAAGTCGTTGGCAATACATAGCAAACTGGCACAGGCAACATCATTGCCATAATTCACATCAATAATTTTTTTTCTGTCGTCAGCTCCGTTGGTCAAGGTCCCATTGTGATCATATACCATCACATCACTGCCTCGAGGCATTAACATCCATAATTGATTTACGTTATTATGAACCATGCTGCCAAATTCCAGATAATTCCCTGTGTAATAAGAATACCATGCACCGGAAGCAGTTCTCAAATGTAAACCATTGGAGGTAAAAGAATTGTTACTCCACAGATTTCCGGCTTCATCAAAATCAATTCCTCCAACTCTAATGCTGGAGGGATCCAAATAATGTCCTTGCAAAGGACTATTAGAGGCATTATACACCTTGATAAATTTATTGTCATACATTTCAACAAGACCTTTACCAAAGGAGTTAATAAAAACATGACCATTATAGGTGGGATCGATGGCCACGTTGATAAAATCGTACAAAGAGTCTAATCCGGAAACATTCGTACTGGTAAAAGAAACCCAATCGTCATTAAGGAATCCATAAATAGCGGCTTGCCGATATGCATTTCCTTGGCTAACATCTCTTGCCCCCGGTACTGCCCAAACCGAATTATTTTTAGCATCCATCGCAAAAACTTCTTGAGAAGCGGGTCCATTTAAAAGGAAATGCTCATAATTATCATATTGCTTGTATCGAATTAAACCAAAAATTTGATCGGCAATCCAAATGTTATTTGAATTGTCTAAGATGGCATCAGAAGTGGCTAAAGGTGCCGATTCCCATTCTGAAATGGTTCTTAATTGAGTCATGTTTTCATCTACTTCCATTACAAAAAGTCGATAAGTGATGAGTAAACGATTGTTGAACTTTTTTAAACTATTTCGAGTTTGAGAATATTCGGGTCGGAAAGCAGACCATTGGTTTCCATCATACACCAGCAAAGTATCTTTGTCCACTTCGGAGCTGTTTTTGTTTACAATCAGCTTTCCTGCAAAATATTCCACCAAATTGTAAGAAGCATCCGGATAAGGCAAGGTTGTAAGCTTAGCCCAATTTTGATAATACGCCAAGTTTGGATTGGAAGCATTGGCTTGAAATACTCCTGAAACAGTTGCGGCATAAAAGTTTGTACCATCGGTAGCAATATCATTCACTTTAATTAGTGCACCATTATTGCCAATATAATAAGTATCCTTGACTTCTTGTTTTAGCATATCCACCACAACAATACCGAAACCGCAAGAAAGGTAAGCTAAATTATTAACATAAGTAATGTTGTATATAGACTTATCCCCTAAAATGGCCTTTCTTTTTATATCGGAAATATTGACAATACCACCGGGAGTAATTAAGTCGAGGTTTGCATTGGTATAAGCAACTAAAACGGTATTGGAAGCACTATTGTAGCGCATGGCAGAAATTCCAATATCGCTCAAACCATTTATTTTGGAAATACGCTGAAGACTTTGGTCTTCTTTATCATAATAAAATATTGAGAATGGGGTGGCGCAATACACCCTGGTTCCGGCTTCCGTAACCGCAATACAATTGTTATAAGGCAAATGCTCCCGCCAATGTCCAATGGCAAGATGCTGCGAAAATCCATGGTTAATACTGAAAAAACAAAATAATAGCAGTAGTTTTTTTAAAATATTCATGTAAATAAATAATATACAATAATACAAACAATATTTTAAAACGGAAAAGATTGAATTTATTATATTTTCAACTTATGTTTTACATGATTACCGAAAATTGCAAAAGGCAGGAATAAAGAATCCTAAACACATTTCCTCTCAATGACTTGATAGGCAATCATTTGAGAGGAAAATGCATGCTAAAAGTCCAAAACCCAATCCTATACCACAAGCATTTGAATTTCTTGTTGTTTTTTGTTTAGCTTTTTTATTGCATACAAAGAACTCAATAAAAACACAAATCCATAGCTGCTGTCAATAGGTGCATTTACTGGATGACCAACAGCCCCATTTTGGTTGGATCCTCCCCCTCCTACTGAAGGGTCATCGGGTACACCCCCCGGTTGAGAAAATACATTGCTGCTTAAGAAGAGAATCATAATCACCACCGTTAAAAATTTTAAATTTTTCATGCTATTGTAGGTTTTGTTGATTACTTATTTCAGAATAATTTTGAATGTTTCGTACCGTTCAGCCGAAATGCAATTTAACAAATAGACTCCTTTACTGATATTGCCTATGCTTAGGGTTTCTGTTCCGGAATCTACCAGATTGAAACTCTTAAGAATTTGACCTTCTACGTTGTATAAATTAGCTGCATATTTATTACCCTTGCAAGGGAAATGGATAAAAATATTGTTCTCAAAAATATAAGCATTCCCTTTTTCGGCTTGAGAAAGGTTATTTAGCCCCACCACATTGCCAATATGAAGTCTGAATCGGCTGGGTGAATCTAGGGTATCATGACTGAAAGTATAGGTTGAATTGGTGCTTAAATCCGTAAAAGTATGAAGCTTTTGATCTTCCAATTTAAAAGAAGTTCCTCCAGTGAAACTGTTCATGCCTTCGGCATTGAAAGTAATAGATTCGTTTGATTTAAGTTCAAAATATAAGGGGATAACAGTGACCCCGGCATTCATTGGTAATGCATTAATGGATAAATGATTAGCATCGTCCGAAGTATAGGAAGACAATTGAGGAACATACAAAGAAGCATTAAACTTAATAGCATCCAAATCGTCGGTAGAAAGCGTGGAAGAATTATCTGCAAATTGAACAACCATTTCATCCTTTCCGAGATTACCGGTTGCTTTTAAATGCAATGTATTTTGTTCTGCACTGAGGTCTGATTTTAAAAATGGGGTATTGGTATTATGGATTCTAACACTATTATTCATGTTTAGCACGGCACCTGAACTCGTTGCATGAACAAAATAGGCTTGCCCAACCGGGATAATATTGGTAACGCCATTGGTACCGGTACTTCCGTTCCAAGTTCCATAACTGCCTGTTGCTGAATTAAAACCCCAAATCACACCGCTCATATTGGTTTTAGTCCAACCACTTGCTGCTTGCCAATCAATGGCAGAGGGATAAGGATTCGGAACAAGGTTATAACCGAAATTTGTACCCGAATAGCTTACTGTAGGCGTATAACTTCCATTATTAAGTTGGCCTGTAATGGTATAGGTTTTTGATGTGGTGGTGTCCCAATTTGGATAGAAAACCATAGCACCTAACTTTGTATCAAGGCTATTGCCGGTTGGCGCATCCCAATAATGCCAAGAATTGGCATTTTCATTATAGGTGAATAAATACGAGTCTAACCAAATTCCGGAAAGATAAGTGCTGCTGTTTATTGGCACTGAAACAAGATGATACCTTTTAGAAAGTAAATTGCTGGTTCCACTAATGTAAGTTTCAATCGTTGCTTTTACATTATTCGAATTATGAATTAATGATCCGGTTCCGCTTGAATTAGAAGAAATAACCAAGCCCTTTTCATCGGATTTGTTATAAAGCACATTACTGACTGTTAATTTTCCAGTATTGGCCAAAGTAAGCAAACCGGCACCTTCAATGGTTAAGCTTTTTATTGATTCCGTGGTGCTAATGATGGGCGAGTGTAAGGTGGTAGATGCATCAGGGATCACAACATCACTTGTAGAAATAGGAACGATTCCTCCCGACCAGTTATTGGCATCCGTCCAATCGGTACTTGGGGTCCCTTGCCAAGTGAAATCTGCCGACTCTTTGTTGGATAAAAACCAAGGATGGGTGTCGAAAGCGGTTCCAAAATAGGTGATGTTTCTATTGGAAAGTTCCACCCAGTCTTCCGAACCACTTTGTAGTGTTTTTCCGTGTTCATCAATTTTGGGGACACTGGCGTGATAATCCCAAATGACCAAATTATTTTCTGAATTTGCTTGCAATTCGCTTTCTAAATAATGAAGTCGAATGGTTGCCGTAGTTCCGCTTCCCCCGGTACGAATAATATCATAAATTCGCTGAACTGCATATGTTTTCCAAGCAGGTGCAGTACCCATAGAAATCTTTATACTTACATCTGTCGGAGGCGTTCCTCCACTGGCAATAGTAAAGGTTGTACTGGGGTTTCCAAATGTATAAGATACATTCGAACTAAGGCTGGTTCTTTTCACAATTCCTGTTACATCGCCATTTCCAAGAGTGGTAGCCGTGGCACCCATGCTTAGCGTTTTGGTACTGCTGCCATCCCATAAATCTAAAATTCCTTTTGTGGATGAAGGATTGTTGCTTTCTAAATTTAATACTCCATTTAACGTGATATCAGAGGGCGAAACTATTCCTCCGATTCCGTCTATCGTCAAATTGGTGATACTTCCACTGAATAAATTAGATGGTAGGGTTATGGATCGTTGATTTGAGAATGTAATGGTCGCATTGGCATTGCCGACATTTATGTTTCCTGTTGTCTTTATGATAGAATTACCGGCAATAATGATATTGTTGCCTCCAACATTCAAAGTACCGTTTTGAAGATTTAATTCTCCATTGATGGTTATATTTTGATTTCCTAAGGATACACCTCCGGACCTATTGATGGTGAGATTATTAATGGATGGAATTGGGGAAAAGACATTTGAGGGTAATGCCAAAGCAGTGCTCCCTCCAAACGACAATGAAGAGTTTTGGTCAACTTGAAGATTCCCTGAAGTTCTTGTCACAGAGCCGTTAATTCCAAGTTGCTTGGCATTCACAATAAAGCTTCCCGAAATTAATTGTAAGGTCCCATTTACATTCTCATCTGTCGCCAAGTTCACTCCATGACTGTTATTAATGCTCAGATTATAAAAACTGCTTGTATTGGTTCCCATTAAATATTGTGCTGAAGAACCGGTAAAGCTAAAAGTGCTTCCTGTGGGAGCAGAAACGGTACCATTATTTGTGAAATTTCCATTCAAAGTGTGGGTATAAGTGCCGGCATTAAAAGTTGCATTGGTGTCTATGGTAAGATTTCCATTGATACTGAGGTTATTGGCGGAAGTTACGGTGATATTAGGTGAAATAGTCATATCTCCAATTACAGAAAGTGAAGAAGCCGGTAAATATTTTGTTCCGGTTCCACTTAATATCAAATGGTAATATCCCGGGGTAGTTCCATTGGGGTTAATGATGGTTTGATCGGCTCCATTAAATTCAATGGTATTGGATAACATCGCTGCTTTTAAGGTCCCTAAATTGTTTAAGGTTCCTGAAATTCTCATATAATTATCCAATCCGGTGGTCAATGATGCTCCTGAGGCAATGGTTAAATTATAAAAATTGGTTGGATCCGCCATGGTGGCATTCGCATTTGTAAAAATCACGGTACTGGTCCCGGGATTAAAAGTTCCTAAGTTTAACCAAGCCCCAGTGCTTCCGGCAATGTTTAATGTAGTCCCCGACCCTCCGTTGAGAACTCCACCGGATTCAATGGTGATGGTTTTTACAGTCGCAGTAGTGGGAAGTAGTGGAGAGTGCGCAGTAGTAGCTGCATCAGGAATAAAAACATTGCTGGTGTCGCTCGGAATAATTCCTCCCGACCAATTATTTACATCATTCCAGTCGGTACTAGGGGTTCCTTGCCAAACAAAGGTTGCAGATTCTCTATTTGATATTCCCCAAACATGCGTATCGAAAGCGGTACCGAAATAGGTAATATTTCTATTGGAAATAGCCACCCAGTTGTTGGTAGTATTTTGATTGGCCTTTCCATGTTCTTCAGGAACAACGCTATGATTGTCCCATATTACCAAATTACTTTCGGTATTGCTTTGTATTTCACTGTCAAGATAATGAAGACTTAAGGTGACTGTAGTTCCGGAGCCGCCTGTATGAATGATATCATAAACCCGTTTTACTGCAGTATTTTTCCATGAAGGGGCATTACCCATGCTTATTTTAACACTAATATCTGTTGACATTACACCCCCATCAGAAAGGGTCAAAGTAGTATACTGATTACCAAAAGAATAAACCGTGTTAGCAATAAATGATGTCCTTTTAACGATACCGGTTACATCTCCTGTCCCTAGGGTGGTGGCATTTCCGCCCATAGTAAGGGTATTGCCTCCTAAGTCTAATAAACCTTTGGTGGAACTGGGGTTCGTGGCACTTAAATTTAGAACGCCATTTATAGTGAAACTATGATTGCAAGTTATTCCACCTGAACCACTGATGGTTACATGGTTTAAAACCGAAAAGAGGTTCGCCGGCAGACTTATAGCGGAGCCATTATTAAAAATTAAAGTTCCATTCGTATTGCTACCATCAATAATCCCATTGGTTCTGGTGGGTGCGTTTCCTGAAATTTGCAGGGTATTGGCTCCAATGTATAAGGTTCCGTTAATTAAGTTTAAAGTACCAGAAACATTTACTACCCCAGTTATATTTAAGCCATTGGCTCTGTTTAAGGTCAAATTATTGACACTTACCGTTGGCAAATTAGCAATTGCAGCACTTCCACCAATAATAATATTGGATGTACTTCCGCCGGTTAATCCACCGTTAGTGGTATTGATGCTTCCATTTAATGTCAGGGTGTGAGCCCCAATTTGAAGTGAACCGTTTGTAAGGGTCAAATTACTTTGAATGCTAAGGTTATCATTAATGGAGACATTATTACTATTGTTAATGGTAATTCCGTCCACAATATTGTTATAGAAGACACCAGAAGGAATGTTTTGAGCAGCACTTCCAATAAAATTAATTACTGAAGAAGTGGAGCTGGCATCTATTTGTGCTCCATTCGAAAGGTTTAAATTCCCACTGATGGATAACTGCTTCCCATTTGTAATTAATCTAAAAGAAGATTGGGAACTCGTTATATCCTCAAAACTTCTGTTTTGATCGAGTGCACAATGATTATTTGCATTGTCTGCAAATGAAAAGTCGGCACCGTTGGGAGGAACCACTCCAAACACCCAATTTGAGGGATTCCCAAAATCGGTACTTACCGACCCCTGCCAGATAAAATTATTGGCTTCTAAAGCTCCCATTTTGGGTGTACTTCCTCTGGACACACCATCATAATCAGTAGTAATCCCCGTTCCACTTAAACCCACCAAATTGGTACCAATATAATAGTTAAACGCTGTAGTCCCTCCTGCAAGAGTAAATAATGGATTTGTATTCATACTATTCAAATCCTGACCGGTAGCACTTTTCCAGGTATTAAAATCAGTTTTATCCAATGTACTGATTTTACCAAGTTTCGAGTTGGTGCCACTCACAAAATAGTCATTTCCATTGATGGTAACATTTGACATCCCTGTTAAATAAATGGCCATGTGCTTTCCAACAGAACCCCCACTTCTTGCGTTGAAGAAAATGTTATTCTTGATGATCCTTGTATTGGCATTACTATTATTACAAAAAGCATAGGTAAATGCTGTTGAGCCTGACGAAACCGATCCCGAAATGTAAACGGTATTGAAAATGATATTGTTATTATTTCCTTCGGAACCATTTTCGTAAATACCACAAATGTTTTGCCCCGACGACAATCCGGAACCCAGGTTAATAATATTGTTCGAAATGGTGGAACTGCCTGAATAGACTCTAATGCCGGCAAAAATTGCAGGCGTATTAATTCCGGCAGTGGAAGCCATTGAAAAACTATGAATAAAATTGCCACTGATGATGTTAGTACCTGTAGTTCCACCTGAATAATTTATTCCAATTATACTTGTCGGGCGAGTTCCGGTATAAGTGCATATTAATGAGCTAATGGTGTTTCCGGTAATGGTTTGACCTCCTATAGTACTTCTTTGGGAAATACCAATTACCGCTGCATTTCCATTCGGGTCGTTACTTTGACTTGTTGTACTTAAGTTTCTAATAATATTGTTTTGAATTATAAAGGTACCATTGTTACAAGAAATGCCTGCGATTTGTCCGTTTGTGGCGTATTGATAGGCAAAGGCATTATACATATTAGCAATGGTATTATTGGTAATGGTAGTAGTTCCAATGCCTATACTGTAAATACCATATACATTTTGTGCAGTAGCTGTAGTAGAAGAGGTTGGTGCTTGAATGCTATTTGAGGTAGTTAAACTCCCTACTAAATTGTTGTTGATGGTCGTGTTTCCAACTACAGGCTGCTTGTTAATCCCGATAAAACAATGCGAATAATTTGTATTTCCGGTACAGGTGATAGAACCTATGTTATTATTCGACACATTCACCGTTCCTGTGGTGGTAACGTATATCCCATATGAGGTTGAAAAACCATAAGACCCGTTAAACCTTACCCGTGGGGCTGTCGTAAATCCACTACCTCCATTGGAAACATCCACTGAGGTAACTATTCCATTTGAAATATGTGCTGTTGCAACCACTCCATCGTCTTCCATTTCGTTAAAATGTACTGTTGGAGCAGTCGTATAATTGCTGCCTCCATTGATAACCGTTATATTGGTGATAGACCCATTTGAAATGGTTGCAGTAGCCGTGGCCACCGGTGCAGAAATAGAAATAGAACCGGTTCCTGTGGTTTCTCCTATTACATTTCCGCCAAGGGTTCCTACGTTTGCACTCCCGTTGTTAATATCAATGCCCATAAAAGGAATGTCGCTTCCACTTAAGATATTAAAGTTTTTAATGGTATTGTTTTGAATAGAAGTGGGTGTAGTAGTCCCGGCATCAATATGAATACCATAGAATCGGTAAGGTAAATTTGCACTCATTACCCAAGGATTTCCGCCACAATTCGGGGCACTTCCTCCAATACTATTATTGGTAATGACAAAATTATTTCCGGAGGGATTGTTTGTTTTGATGATAAAATATGAATTGCTGTTACTTGGAGAAAAATTTGTTGTTTCATAAAAACTATTGTCTGTGATGATCCAATCGGTGGAATTAACGTCTATATCAATTCCATAAGAAGCTGAAAGCGTTGGGGAGAAAAAGTCAAATACATTACAAAAAGAAACGGTGTTGTTTTTATTCTCTCTGCCGGAAGTGCCATAAGAATATATACCATAATAAGGTCTTGATCCTGCGCTGATGCTGGTAATATTACATTGGGTAATGACATTATTGCTGTTCCCGTTTCCTGAGCTTGAGTTGCTAAAAAGAACTACTCCGCTGTATATACCGGTGGCACCTCCTTTTAGAATCAGATACTCAAAAGTATTATTTGCAGCAGAGTTAATTAAGCGCAGTGTGGAGGTGTTTGAACTACCCGAAGTGCTTAAATTGGATATTGTCAGATCCTTATTACTGCCGCTCATGTTTACTCGGCCATCCAAAGTAACATTATTTGCCCCATTGAAGTCTATCAGTGGATTGGAAATATTACCACTAACCGTAATTCCACTTACCGTTGGATAAATTTTAACCGATGAATAGCTTGCTAAACCCGTTCCACTTGAATTTAACATGGCGGTTGCCGTTTCCGTGGTACTTCCTGTAATTTGTAAGGAAATAGCACCTTTGATAGCTCCGCTGTTTATGGCATCAAATGCTGCCTTAAGTGTAGTATAATTTGCTCCAACCCCTCCAATGGTTTTTGTGACGGATTGAGCAAACAAGTTCGAACAAGCAACCATCATCAGTATGCTCATTAAAAAAATAATTCTTTTTTTCATATTTTCTATGTATTTGTTAATCAATGTATTTGAAACATATTTTTGATTGTTATTAAAATAACACAAACAAATATATAATGAAAAAAAGCGAATTTTACACTCTACTGAAAATAAAAATAATTACTATTAATTACAGAAAATTGTATTGTTTTCGACAAAAAAAAATATTTCAAGCCATTGCAATGCTTGTTTATTTCTTGTAGTAGTTTTTATAATTTAATGCTTTGTAATTCTCTTTTTTATGATTTTGCCAAGTTTATTCTCAAATGGTGTAAACTTTAGGTTTTTTAAAAATTAAATACAGAATTCGATCTTGCTATGACATAAATATTTACGTATTTATTTGTAATTTAATGTTAATATAGACAATTATTTGATTTGCTATTCTTTCTGCACTTACCAATTTTATTGAGGTTTCTGAACGTTTTCTGAAATCAATTCATGCATTAGAGAAGTTCTTACTCATTTTTATATTAACAATATTCATTCAATTGCTAAATAATTACTATTTTTGGTAAAAGAGCTTATAATCATATTTTAAATGAATAACCTATGAAAACATTTTATTCTACTTTATTATGCTGTTTATTTTGGGGCTTACATGTGTTTTCTCAAACGCCACAAGCCTTTAATTATCAGGGTATTGCTAGGGATACTTCTGGAAATATTCTTTCTAGTCAAACGATATCGCTCCGTTTGAGTATTTTAAATGGAAGTATCAATGGAACCCCTGTATATGTGGAAAGTCACATTAAAACCACCGACGGGTTTGGACTTTTCACCTTGAAAGTAGGACAAGGTTCGGTAATTTCAGGCAACTTAAATCTTATTAGCTGGGGGAGATCGGAAGAGCGTCGTGTAGGGAAAGAGTGTTCAGAGCCGTGT
>CAZJBB010000082.1:0-12670 GCA_964543995.1 uncultured Bacteroidales bacterium | reverse complement strand
ATTCTCCATATTTTGTAATCCTTACGGATGTCTCAACACCGGCAATTTTGCCACTATCTATCAAATCAAACGGATCAATTTTAATCTCTCCTATAAAATCCAAGCCTTCGACACCGCAAATTTTATAAAGCGACTCTTTTGCACCCCAAAGGACATAAAGTGTTTCAATTTCGGTATTAGGGTTTATGTTCTTGAATTCTATTTCTGAAACAAATTTGGGAGCTAATCTTTTAATACGATCGGTGATAACTTCTATGTCAATGCCGGTTTGATGCTGTTCGCTATATAAAACAGCAACAAAATCACCGGAATGAGAAACAGAAATATTTCCTTTTATGTTGAAAAGCACCGGTTTTCCATTTTCGGTATAATGAATATGGACATTGGGTCGATTTAATATTTCTTGAATTAAAAACCGATAACTTAACCAATGAAGTCGACGTTTTTGATGAACGAATGTATCATATAGTTGCTGCTCTTGACTACTTAAAGAGAGCCTATCTAGAAAAAAAACAGGCTCTTCGGTAAGTTTCCATATTCCTAGAAAAATTCCGGGAAAAATCTCTTTTTTTCTGTATAATGGCATAATGCTTTTTCTAAAACAAAGGAAAGAAAAATCTTTGGTTTTCATGCAATTTTCAGGACTATAATGTTGAAACGATTTAATTTATAGCTACTTTTGCAATTCATTTCAAAATTACATCATCATGGAAACTAATATTATGACAGACAAACAATTAGATTATAAAGTGGCGGATATTTCATTGGCCGATTGGGGCAGAAAAGAAATTGAAATTGCAGAAAAAGAAATGCCGGGCTTGATGTCACTACGTTCAAAATATGGAAAAGAAAAACCTTTACAAGGAGCTCGCATATCCGGTTCACTTCACATGACCATTCAAACCGCTGTTTTAATCGAAACCTTGGCCGAATTGGGTGCCAATGTGCGTTGGGCAAGTTGTAATATTTTTTCAACTCAAGACCATGCTGCTGCTGCCATCGCTGCAGCCGGAATTCCGGTGTTTGCTTGGAAAGGTGAATCATTGGAAGAATATTGGTGGTGTACCAAACAAGCATTAACTTTTCCTGGAAACCAAGGACCACAATTGATTGTTGATGACGGAGGAGATGCTACCTTATTGATACACAAAGGTTTTCAAGTAGAAAACAATCCGGATATTTTAAAAAATCCTACTTCAAACCATGAAGAAGCAGTTATTATGCAGCTTCTAAGTGAAGTGTATGTGGAGGAACCAACCAAATGGCATACTGTTGTTAATGATTGGAAAGGCGTATCAGAAGAAACAACTACCGGAGTGCATCGCTTATATCAAATGATGGAAAAAGGAGAGTTGTTAGTTCCTGCCATTAATGTAAATGACTCTGTTACCAAATCGAAATTTGATAACCTTTATGGTTGTCGGGAATCTTTGGCTGATGGAATTAAACGTGCTACTGATGTGATGATTGCAGGAAAAGTAGTCGTTGTTTTGGGTTATGGTGATGTAGGTAAAGGTTGTGCCCATTCTATGCGCTCTTATGGTGCAAGAGTAATTGTTACAGAAATAGATCCTATTTGTGCCTTACAAGCAGCTATGGAAGGCTTTGAAGTCACTTTATTGGAAAATGCACTTGCCGAAGGTGATATTTATGTTACTACCACAGGCAATAAAGACGTAATCACCATCGACCACATGAGCAAAATGAAAGATCAAGCCATTGTTTGCAATATTGGTCACTTCGATAATGAAATTCAGGTGGATGCACTGGAAAAATTTAATGGTATTAAAAAAATAAACATAAAACCTCAAGTTGATAAATATGTATTTCCAACTGGGCAAGCCATATTCTTGTTAGCCGAAGGTCGCTTGGTGAATTTAGGTTGTGCAACCGGTCACCCTTCGTTTGTAATGAGCAACTCATTTACAAATCAAACCTTAGCTCAATTGGATTTATGGAAAAACAATTATCCTGTGGATGTATATCGTTTACCAAAATACTTGGACGAAGAAGTTGCTCGTTTGCATTTGGAAAGAATTGGTGTAAAACTGACTACCTTAACTAAAGAGCAAGCTGATTATTTATGCGTTCCGGTTAGTGGACCTTACAAAGCGGATCATTACAGGTACTAAGAGAAATTAATATTAAAAGGAACCCCGAGACATATGTTTCGGGGTTTTTATTTTTCAACTCAATTATATACATGCAAATACTGTCCATCATAAACTGCATGATATTGATGCAGCGGCAAAGTGGCAGGTCCTTTAATTACTGAACCATCCAATAATACAAAACGGGAACCGCACAAAGAGTCAATAACGGTTGTATTCGATGATTCTACTTTAATATATGCGGCAGAATTGTTGGGTTCATTTGGGCAAGCTCTATCGAATGCCCGAAACTCATCTGTGGTGATTCGGTATAAAACAATGCCTCGTACTCCACCGGTAACATACACCCAACCTCCGGGTAAATTTAGTTGCAAATAAATGGTTGAATTGGGGTCGATATAAAAATCAACATACACTGTGGGGATATTATCTTTAGTTTCTTTTTTACATGACGATAATATGTAAACCGAAACAAGAACTAATGAACAGACGTAAAGAGTCTTTTTAAACATGTATATATATTTTACTTCCTTGAAACGCAAAGCCGCTTATAAAATTACTTATTTTCAATATGAAATTTGCATCAATTAAAAAAATCCTTAAGTGAGTCTAAATTTCTTCGTTCTCTTTTTGTAGGTCTTCCAATGCCTCTGTCTCTAATTTCAAAACGGTTTTTCATGGCTGATCGGGCTTCTAAATACACCGATTCAGGGGTTAAATCTTCGATAAATTCGATAATCAACTTTGCAGCCAGCCTATTGGGTGGGAAGCCTAACACCTTAACTGTTTTTTTATAAATGCCCAAATTTACCGAAATGATTTCGTTTGTTTTTAGTTCCCGAGAAGCTTTTATTACCGAATCTTCAATTTTTATCTTCCCGGCTTTACAGGCTTCTGTTGCTTGACTTCGAGTTTTATAAACTCGAGTACACCATAACCATTTATCCACTCTCATCAAAAAATGAGATTATTTTTTCCTAAAAAACAGATGAATGGGAACTCCGGTGAATTGATAAAACTCACGCATTTTATTCTCCACAAAACGTTTATACGATTCTCTAATATATTGGGGAAGATTGCAGAAAAACACAAACATTGGGGTGTCTTTGGGTAGTTGTGTAATATACTTTACATTAATGTATTTCCCCTTATATGCAGGAGGAGGATTATCGTGTAAAAAAGGCAGTAAAAGATCGTTTAACTTAGAGGTGGAAATTCTTTGCTTGCGATTTTTATACACCTCAACCGCTAGTTCAATGGCTTTAATAACTCTTTGTTTTTCAGGAACAGAAGTAAAAATTATGGGTATATCGGTAAAAGGTGCCGTTTTGGCACGAATTTTTTCTTCAAACTCTTTATGGGTCAAAGTTGACTTTTCGATCAAATCCCATTTGTTTACAACAATTACCACTCCTTTGTTGTTCCTAACAATTAAACTGAAAATATTTAAATCCTGAGCTTCAAAGCCATCGGTGGCATCAATCATTAAAATACAGACATCACTATTTTCAATGGCCCTAACCGAGCGCATTACAGAATAAAACTCTATATCCTCATTTACTTTGGTTTTTCGGCGTAAACCGGCAGTATCTACCAAGAAAAAGTCGAATCCGAAGCGCTGATAACGGGTAAAAATAGAGTCACGCGTGGTTCCGGCAATATCTGTTACAATATGTTTATTATCGTCGAGCAACACATTGATTAAAGATGATTTTCCAACATTGGGCCTCCCAACCACTGTAAAGCGAGGTAAGTCAGGGATTTCCTCCACCGGTTGATCTTCAAAATGTTTTACAACTTCATCCAATAGTTCACCGGTTCCACTTCCATTAATGGAAGAAATTCCGAAAACCTGTTTGATTCCTAAAGAATAAAAGTCGGAAATTAAAGGAATGTGCATATTGTCATCAACCTTATTAGCCACAAGGAAAACGGGTTTTTTCGATTTTCTTAGCATTTGAGCAACCTCTTCATCTAACATATTGATACCTTCTTGGGTATCGGTTAAAAAAAGAATGATTTCAGCTTCTTCTACCGCTAATTCAACTTGGCGTTGAATTTCTTTTTCAAAAACGTCATCAGAATTTTTTATATAACCCCCAGTATCAATAACCGAAAAGGAAATGCCGTTCCAATCCGATTTACCATAATGACGATCACGGGTGACCCCACTCACTTGATCAACAATTGCATCTCGCGACTCTGTTAATCTGTTAAATAAAGTAGATTTACCAACATTGGGTCTGCCAACCAAGGCTATAATATTTGCCATTTGAAAATTTTTACAAAAGTAGACATTTATAAGGTATGATTTGCAAAAAATTGAAACAGACTTACATAGAGATATTTCTCGACATCATTTATATCCAAAATATTAGGAAAAAACGGGTTTCTTTTGTACTTTTATGCCTTCAAAACCCACCCAATGAAAACATGTGTTAAAACCCTTGCATTTAGTTTTATTTTAATTTTGATTTCCTTCCAAAGCCAAGCAAAATCAATTCAAGCAATGCTTTCTTATGCCAGTTTTTGGTCCCCGGTCAATAAATCTTATTTGGAAACCTATCTTGCGGTTGCAGGAAATGGGGTCAAATATGTTAAAAACGCTGCCGGTAAGTTTCAAGGAACCATTGAAGTAACCTTGATTTTCAAGCAAGGAGAAAAAATTAAGGACTTCAAGAAATATAATTTATTAAGTCCGGAAATCGAGGACACATTAAAAACGGATTTTAATTTTTTAGATCAACAGCGATTTGTGCTCCTTCCTGGCAATTATGATTTTGAAATATCTATTGCCGATTTGAACCAAGCAGGAAGCAGTTTTACAACCACTGAAAAAGTGAATATTTCGTTTTCCGAAGCAAAAGTATCCCTTTCAGGCATTCAGTTGATTGAATCTTTCAAACCTACTTCAACATCAAATATTTTGTCAAAAAGTGGTTTTGACCTCGTTCCTTATGTATTTGATTTTTACCCGGAAAGCATTAAAAAACTTTCTTTTTATGCCGAAGTTTACAATGCGCAAAAAGCATTAGGTGAAAATGAAGGATTTTTAATTTCGGCCTACATTGAGTCTTTTGAAACAGGGAAGCCTTTAAGTAGTTTTTCGACCAGTAAAAGAGAAACCGCTAAAGAAGTGAATCCTGTGATAATGAATTTTGATATTTCAAAGCTTCCTTCCGGTAACTTTAACCTGGTGATTGAAATCAGAAACAAACAAAATCAAGTAATTGAAACAAATAAAACCTTTTTTCAGCGAAGCAATCCTTCTGTTCAGTTCGAAATCAATGATTTATCCTCAGTATTGGTAGAAAACTCTTTTGTGGCAAAGTATAGTAATCTTGATTCTTTAAAAGAATTCATCAATTGTTTAGCCCCTATTGCTACAGAATCTGAAAAATCATTTATGAAAACCTATTTAAAGACCTCTGAAATTAATACTTTACAGCAGTTTTTTCTAAGTTTTTGGCTCAATAGAAATGCTATTAACCCCATGTTGGCTTGGTCGAATTATTACAAACAAGTATTGGCTTGCGAACGAATGTTTAAGACCCGGATCAAAAAAGGATATGAAACCGACCGAGGCCGAGTATATTTACAATATGGGGCCCCAAATAATATAGATGAATCAAAAAACGAACCTTGGGCATACCCATATCAAATTTGGCATTATTATACACTTAAAAATCAATCGAATAAGAAATTTATTTTTTATAATCCCAGCATGTCCGGTGAGGAATTTGAATTGCTTCACTCCGATGCTTTAGGGGAGGTTTTTAATTCTCAATGGCAATTAATGTTACACTCGAAGATGGAGCCAACGAACAACCCTGACCAAAAAGACATCACTCCTCATTGGGGAAGCAATGCTAACGACTACTGGAATAATCGTAAATAATTCTATTGTTTTAAAGCACCATACTAATTTTATTATTTTTACCACTTCAAAAAACATAAATGAAGAAGGTTGCGGTTGTTATACTTAATTGGAACGGCAGGAAATTTCTGGAGAAGTTTTTGCCTTCCGTTGTTAAACATAGTCAAGGACTTGCAGAAATAATTATTGCCGATAATGCTTCTACTGATGATTCCATTGAGTTTATGAAATTGCATTACCCTGAAATCCGAATTATTCTTCTCGAAAAAAACTATGGATTTTCCAAAGGTTATAACCAAGCATTAAGCCAAGTTGAAGCAGATTATTTTGTTTTGTTGAATTCCGATATAGAGGTAAATGAAAATTGGATTCTTCCGGTAATTGAATTTATGGAAAGTGATGATTCAATCGCTGTTTGTCAACCCAAATTGCTTTCTTACCATGAACCCCATAAGTTTGAATATGCGGGGGCTGCCGGAGGTTATATTGACAAATGGGGATATCCATTTTGCCGAGGACGCTTATTTCAAACCATGGAAGAAGATCAGGGGCAATATGATGATATCGCTGAAATATTTTGGGCTACAGGGGCTTGCATGTTTGTAAAATCAAAAATTTATTTTGAATTTGGCGGATTAGATGATGATTTTTTTGCCCATATGGAGGAAATTGACTTTTGCTGGAGATTAAAAAATTCGGGTTATAAAATAATGTACTTCCCTCATGCAAAGGTATACCATGTGGGAGGAGGCACCCTGCCAAAAGTTTCTTCAAGAAAAACCTATTTGAACTTTAGAAACAATATCATTCTATTATATAAAAACCTCCCCGGTTATAAAATTATCCCGGTTTTTACTGTTCGTTTTTTCTTGGATTGTATTGCTGCCTTTAGGTTTTTGTTCGATAGTGGCTTTGCAGATATGATGGCCGTTTTTAAGGCACATTACAGCTTTTACTCAATGCTTAAGCAAAACTTAAAAAAAAGAAGAAAAACCAAGCATATTCATGTGAGTCAAATTTTTAATGGATCTATAATTTTTGACTATTATATTAGGAAAAGACGAACTTTTAGCGAATTACCCAAAAATCTGTTTCAAAATTGAACTTTTTTTCACTTATTCGATTATCAATTAATGAAATCACTAGTCAACTGGAAATTTATTTTTTTTAACAGGCAACTTTTTATATTAATTCCTTGTCTTAACACCATACAATAAAAAACATGAAAAAATTAATTGCATTTTGTATTTTGTTTGTCGTTGTTTTACAGGCAAATACGTACGCTCAATCAGACGTAAAACAAAGCAAGGACGATTCTTACGGAACGTTTTGTATGCTGACGCATAATGTTAATGATACTAACTTTTATAGAGTTGATTTAACACAATTATCTACTGAGTTTAAAAAGGTATATTTTAAATACTATTGTTTAGAACATGATTATTTCAACTCAAAGTTTATTGATTATAATATCATAAAAGGCGAAGCAATCGTTGCTGTTCCATCAAAATATTCGGTTGCAGATTTTCGTCATCATTTAGCCAATATGAAGAAAATGACGGATACTGCTAACTTTTTATTTGATGCCGATCAAAAAACTGAATATTTAAAATCCCATAAATAAAAAATAGCCATGAATACTATTATAAAATATTTGTTTTTAGTTACTGTTTTGCTTGTACCATATTCCATATTCGGGCAAGGAAACGGTTCAAGTTGTGATAGTGCAGCTCCTTTTTGTACAGGTACAACCTATAATTTTCCTGCTGGGGTAAATTCACCTGCAGCACCTGCTACCGGAGTTCCCGGCCCTAATTATGGATGTTTATATTCTCAACCAAACCCGGTTTGGTATTACATGCAGGTGGGGACTTCCGGAAATATAGAAATTCATATTCAGGGATCTCTTCAACATGATGTGGATTTTTGTTGCTGGGGCCCTTTTAATTCTACTCCCTTACCATGTTATTCAGGATTAACAGCAGGCTCTGGTGCGGTTACTCATCATGCTCCGGGTCCTTCAGCTAATTACCCTTCCTTGAATATGGTAGATTGCAGTTATGATGCCAGTTGGGAAGAATGGTGCTACATCCCAAATGCAGTTGTGGGTCAAGTATATTTATTGCTTATTACTAATTATTCTAATCAACCTCAAAATATTGTTTTTTCTCAAAGTAACGTCGGAACAGCTCAAGCGGGTGGCGCAGATTGCGGAATTCTTTCAAATTGTCATAACAACGGTCCACTTTGCGAGGGAGATACCCTTAAACTTACGGCAAACACCTTGTCCAATGCACAGTATTATTGGTCTGGGCCAAACAATTGGACCTCCATGCAGCAAAATCCAATGATAATTCATGCTACTGTGGCCAATGCTGGAGTTTATAATCTGCAAATTGTTTCAGGTTCTCAAGTGAGCCCGGAAGCACATACTACTGTTGTTGTAAATCCAAAACCGGTGGTTACAGCCACTTCAGATACGATTTGTATTGGTGATCAAGCAACCATTACTGCAAGTTCAACAGTTGCTAATACTACCTATTCTTGGTCACCTATCGTGAGCACAGCAAGTACTTTGACTTTAAGCCCAACAATTACTACTAATTATACGGTTATTGGTACTGCTGCAGGATGTAAGGATACAGCCACCACCAGCATTATTGTAAACAATTTACCATTAATTACAGTGAACGATGCAACCATTTGTCAAGGTTTTTCCGCACAATTAACGGCTACTAATGGAGTGACATATCTTTGGAGTGACAGTACTACTACGAATCCAAGAACCGTATCACCAACCCAAACTACGATGTATTATGTGGTAGGAAGAGACGCCAATGGTTGTATTAATATGGATTCTGCACTGGTAACTGTTAACTACAGCCCAATTGTAAATGTAGATCCAGCCTCTGCTTGTAATGGAGGCATGATAACGCTTACCGCTACCGGTGCGGATACCTATGTTTGGAATACCGGGGACACCGCTAGTACAGTAGTTTTATATCCATCATCAACAACAGTGTTTTCTGTAACCGGTACTAACACCAATGGGTGTGTTGGTACGGATACTGCTCTTGTGACCATTTATCCTGTTCCTGTAGCCAGCTTTGAGCCAAATCCACCGGTAGCTTCCACAGATGATCCAAACATACACTTCGATAATAATTCTACATTTGCTAGTTTTTATTCTTGGAATTTTGGAGATCCTTCTTCATTTGGTAACACTTCAAATGATGCATCACCTTCTCATACCTATTCTAGTTATGGCGATTTTCCGGTTTGGTTATACGTTGAAAGCCAAGCAGGATGCAAAGATTCTACCAGCAAGCATGTAATTATTGAAAATCCATATTTTTTCTTTGTTCCAAATGCTTTTTCACCCAACGGTGAGGGAACCAATGAGGAGTTTCTTGTTTCCGGAATAGGGGTTGACCTTTCTTATTTCGAAATGACTATTTATGATAGATGGGGTGAGTTGGTTTTTAAAACAGATAATATGTATGAAGGATGGAATGGGAAAAAATTCAATGCAGGCTCTACCCTCCTTCCTGGAATCTATATTTATAATATATACTTACGTCAGCTTGGAGGAATTAAAAAGCACTATTCTGGTCATGTTACACTGATAAGATAAATTTAAGAGCTAAATACAAAAACGCTGCGCAAATTATGCAGCGTTTTTTTTAACTGCAAAATCCTCCGTATCACCGCTATGAATTTGATGAAAAAGCTCCATTTTGTGATTAGTGAAATACTGAAAGATGTCCGAAATGTTGGGACTAAAAAATTTATATTTCAAGACTCGAAAACGGACATTGCGACATTCAACTATCAACACTGTATAGAATTTTCGAGTTTGGTCTTGGAAAAAGGATCAATTTGCTAATTGGGCAAAAAACAGAAAGCCAGCCTCCAAATGCACCCCCAGCTTACAGTAACATCCACTACGTCAGAGAATTTGGTAGCATCTGCTACGCTTGGGGTTCAACATCAAATCAATACAGCCATATAAATAAATTGCAATTCGAGCAAAATCATTAAAGTCTTGTTTTCTATTTCTCCTTATGAACCTTCCACGTCTTTCCTCTTATGGTTCCGGTAAACTATTCTTAAGAAGGAGGGGAATACAATTAATAACAATGGCAGCCCAAAAGCAAATCCGCCGATTACCGAAATAGCCAAAGGTTGGTGCATCTGTGATCCGCTTCCCAAACCTAAAGCCAAAGGCATTAAGGCAATGATGGCTCCTAAGGCCGTCATCAGTTTTGGACGCAAGCGGGTAGAAATGGCATACACCAGCGACTCATCCACACTTTCGGTTTGTAATTGGGTGAAAAATTGCTGCATGGTAAAAATGGCATTTTCTCCAAGGATTCCCACAATCATGATTAAACCGGTATAGCTTCCCACATTTAAGGGGGTACCGGTGATAAACAGCGCTATTAAACTTCCCGAAACTCCAAGAATCGAGATAAGAAATATGGTTACTGCCGCTTTTATATCCTTAAACAAGAACAGCATCAATGCAAAAATTAACAAAGCAGAAGAAATCAGAATCAGTAGCAATTCGGTGAAGGACTTCTTTTGATCTTCAAAGGCACCGCCATAAGATATATAAAACCCATTGGGAAGAGAAGCCACAAGGGGACGGAGTCTTTTCTGAATGTCTTTCATTACACTCCCTAAATCTTTATTGTTTAAACGACCGCTAACGACGACGACCGATTGCAGGTTTTCTCTCACCATTTCGGCAGCACCTTCTTTAATTTCAATTTCGGCAAAACCGGTCACCGGCTTTTGCTTTCCATCGGGCATAAAAACGAATTGCCGCTTCAAATCTTCAACGTTGGTGCTTCCATGTTGAGGATACACCATACGAATATCGGTGTACTGCTCCCTTTCGGGTATGCTTCCGATGATGTTTCCTTCCAATTGGGTTTGCAATTGGTATTGCAAGTTGGAAGGTGTTAATCCAAACTGATACAGCATTCTTTCGTTGGGCTTTATCTCAATGGAAGGTCCGGCAATGGTAATGCCGTTAAAAACGTCGGCAGTCCCTTCTACCTTTTCCACTTCCTCGGCTACTTTCTTGGCTATTTCCTGAAGCTTTTGCTGATTGTCGCCAAATATTTTAATTTCGATGGGCTGTACCGAG
The DNA here is from genome assembly GCA_964543995.1 of uncultured Bacteroidales bacterium. Lineage (GTDB taxonomy): Bacteria > Bacteroidota > Bacteroidia > Bacteroidales > CAIXTV01 > CAIXTV01. Next base: position 1,527 of record CAZJBB010000082.1, on the reverse strand, counting down.
GCCATGAGATCGCCAAGCATGTCGCCAATCACCTGACCAAAGTCAATTCTCAAGGCGGGTTGGGTACTTTCTACCTTTTTGCGGATTTCATCTATCACTTCTTCTGTGCTTCTTTTGCGGTCCTTTTTAAGCTGAATTAAGAAATCGCCGTAATTGGGCTCGGTGATAAAAAACCCCATTTGCGCACCGGTTCTTCTCGAATAACTTTCGTATTCAGGAATCGAAGTAATGATTTTTTCGACTTCATGCAACATACGGTTGGTCTCATCCAAAGAAGTCCCGGGAGGGGAAGTATAATCCAATACAATAGAACCTTCATCCATTTCCGGGAGAAAACCCGTTTCGATTTTAGGAACAATATAAAAAATAGCAAGTACCAAAAAGACCATGATGGAAAGACTGATTACCGGCTTATGAATAAAAAAGGACACCCAGGCTCTTGTTTTGGTGACTTTGGGAGCTGACAATTTCGCTCTTCTATGCCGAAAGAACTTCGAATCGGTGATATGATGATAGATTACCGGCAATCCAATCCAAGTGACCAAAAAAGAACACACCAATGTAATCATCATGGTATTGGTAAGGATGTTGAAATAGGCGCCCGCAACCCCTCCCATCAATACAAAAGGAATGAAAATAACGATGGTGCTGATGGAGGAACCCAGCATGGAAGGAAAGAGGTAATGCACCGCTTGACCAATCAATAACTTGGGTCGCAACTCCGGATGCTCTTCGTGGGTTCTATGAATTTGTTCAATCACCACAACCGCATCGTCTATAATCAGTCCTATTGCCGCAGCAATAGCTCCAACGGTCATGATGTTTAAGGTGTACCCAATGCTAAAGAGCACAATAATACTCAGCAAGAGCGTCATGGGGATAACAACAAGCAAGGTCAAGCTGGCTTTTAAGGACCTTAGGAATAAGATACTCACCATGATGGCTAAGAATAATCCAAACCAAACACTGTCATTTACACTCCGCATGGAGTCGGTAACAAAATCTGCCTGATTATAATAAGGGCTTAAGCTCACCCCTTTGGGCAAAATCTTGCTTAATCCTTGAAGCTTTTCGTTTATATTATCAGAAAGTTCAATTAAGTTAGCCTCCGGTTGTTTTAACACCGTAATTAAAATAGCTTGTTTCCCATTGGCATTTACTCGGGTATATTCAATGCGTTCCTTGATTTCTACTTGGGCAATATCCTTTAAACGAATAATGCGTTTGCTGTTTTTAATGATGATATTTTCCAAATCAGCCATGCTGTATATACCGGAATTGGTCACCGTTAAATACATCCTACGGTAATCTGCCAAATATCCATTTGATTTTATGAAGTTGGTTTGGTTAAATGCCGTTACAATCATATCGGGTGTGATGCCATTGGCGCTCATGTTTTGAGGCTTCAACACAATTCTATACTCTTTGGTTTTCCCGCCAATGATTGCCACTTGAGAAACGCCTTCCACTTGCGACAAATAAGATCGGAAGAGCACACGTCTGAACTCCAGTCACCTGAAGCTATCT
>CAZJBB010000081.1:0-12703 GCA_964543995.1 uncultured Bacteroidales bacterium | reverse complement strand
GCATAAGTTTTTGATGCCAAAATTAATACTTCTCCCCACTTTTTTTATGTGAGCCTTAATAAGGTCGATTCCCATTATTCATTGTTCATTGTCATCATTAATCTATTTCCCATTTAATATAAAACCGGCCCAATAATAAGGGAATGCCGATTCCTTACTCGAGATTAAACTGAGTTTTGCTTTTCTAAGGGCAACTGAATATCCATCTCCTGCAATAATATTCTTGTAAAACTGAAGCATCAACTCAGAGGTTTGTTTATCGGAAATTTTCCATAAGGAATACAACACATTTTTGGCTCCTTTGGAGATAAAAGCACGGGTTAGGGATAGCAATCCTTCTCCCCTAACCAACTTTCCCAAACCACTCTCACAAGCACTCAGCACCACTAAATCGGAAGAAATTCTGAGATTATAGAGGTCGTCGATATTGAGCAAGCCGACTCCCTGAGGTTCACTTGCAGCACTCGAATTTTCATAAAAATACAATCCCGACAATTCCGGCTGATCATTATTATAAACCCCATGGGTGGCAATATGTATTATTTGATCCTTGTCGGCAAAATCTTTAAAATTAGACAGATTTGCTTCCTGATGCAAAAATGCTTTTGCCGGGATGTTCTTACTTTTATATAAGGTAAAGATATTGTCTACCTCTTTTTCGGAGAAGGGCAGCGCTGTTAAACTGACCCTATTCTTATGCGGTTCATCCTTTGTTGAATTTTTAAATACCGGAGCAAAACCAGCCCATGCTTTTTGCCCGGAGGTGGTTTTTGTTGCTAATTGCCAATAACTTGCCGAAAAACTATAGGTGAAATCGAAGCGCTTAATCAAAAAATCATAGTCGCTGAAATTCATGGAATTTGTCTTTAATTTCGTTCCCAAACACTCAAAAGGAACATACCACAAATAATCGTCAGGAAGTATAATCAAGGAACTAATGTTTGAAAATTTACTTTCGATGGGCTTAATGAGTATCTTGTAAATACTGTTGGCATAGCCACTAAACTCATTGGATTCTATTTTTTTAATGGAATTATAAAATAGCGTTAAGGTCTCGGAAAAATTTGAATCTAAAGGAATTTGCAGGGTTTCGGAATGTTGGTTGGTGATGCAGCAAATATAAAGGTACTGTTTCCCAATAAAATAATCCAACATCATTTCATTGGCTTTTAAATTTTTTTTAATGCTATCCAAGGGCACTACCTGAGCGTTATATTTCAAATTGTAATATCCATGATACTTTTTTTCGAGGAGCTGAAGTAAGGAATTGTATTGTGAGTTTAATGAACGATACTCCTCATTATGCAAAAGCACCATTTCCTCGTTTAAAACAGGTTTTTCTGCATTTTTGATGATTTGGTTGTTGATTCGGGTGAGGTTGAGTTTCAGGTGGGTTTCGATGGCCAAAATAGAATCAGGAATATCGGCATAATGAGTCGCATGTTGACGATAATATTGTTCCAACATGGTTATACTCTTACATTTTTCCATGGTTTCATAAGCCGCTTGAAAATACTGCCCGGGGTGGAGCCTTTCGAGGGCGAGACAAACCCCAATGGCATCGGAATACAACAGCTTATTGTTGTTGCTTAAATACAAAGTGGATTCGTTGGAGATGTAATTTTTTCTCATGTCATCAGAAACAGAAAACGCCTTTTCAAAGGTTTGATGCGACAACATGAGATCTTTTTCCAAATGAGAATGGTTCAAAAAATCGTCATAATAAGCTTCACCCAACCCAATTAAACTCTCGAAAAATACATTTTTCGACAACACCCATGTTAAATTTACCTCCTTGGCTGATAGCATGGAATCGATATTCCCTTGAGAAACATTCGCATTAAACGCTTTAGTTAAAAATACTTTTGCGGAATCGGTGTTTTTTAAACGCAAGTACAACATGGCAATATTATTAAAAAGGTTTGCCGAAGACGGGTTTTTCAGGAGGCTGTCTGATTCAAACAGGTTTTTACTTTTAAATAGGTAGTTTTTTGCGCCTTCCACATCTCCCTGCTCAAGGGCTAATTCCCCTATATTATTCATTAATGTTGCAATTTTTGAGGTATGGGACTTTTTTGTGTTTTGAAAAATTTGTATGGCATTGCTAAAATATTCAGAGGCTTTAGTATACTCCATTTTTTGTTTGAATATTTTTGCGATATTGGTATAAATTACGGCCATTTTCCAAGAGGCACTTCCGAATTCTTCCGAGGTAATTTTTCGTGCAATTTCGAAAAAGCTGTATGCTTTTTTATATTCGTTTTCCTGTATGTAAGAAGTTCCAATATTATTATAAAGGGAAATCATAATATTAAAATCCATTTTAGGATTAATTTTTGAGATTTCCAATGCAATAGAATAATTTTTTATCGCCTCGCCATATTCTCCAATATGGTAATTAATCATCCCCAGCGTGTTATACACCTCAGCCAATTCGGGTATAAGTTTTATTTTCAAGGAATTCGCAAAAGAGATGGCGGTGTCTGCATACCTTAATGCATCGTAGTGATTCCCCATTTTTAAGTACAACTGACTGAGACTATTGAAAACATTGAGCGTTAGTCCGTAATTTTTTTCTTTAGCCGGTATTAAGTCCAAGGTTTGATTGTAAACTTTCAATGCTTGATGGTAGTACCCTTGTTCGAGATAAATTCCGGCAAGGTTGGTCAAGATGGCAACTTTTTCGTACAAGGAAGAGTCGTTATGGGCAATTAAATTAAATGCTGCATTCACATACTCAAGGGCTTCGTTGTAGTTTGCCAATGCCAACTCAATGGAGGAATACAAATTATACGAAATGGACAAGTTTACACTATCCGAGGATGATTCCAGCGAATGTTTATCGACATTTTTTTTGATGTATTTTTCGGCAATTTCATAATAACCATAATACAGATAAATCTGTCCCAAGCGGTTATATAAGCGTTCACTCATTTTTTTATCCGGGCTAACAGCCAAATTCAATATATGTAAGTAAAGCTTTAATGCTTTGTCATACTTTTTATAGTCATACAAATATTCGCCAAGGTTGAAATACAACATCGCTAACTCCGATATATTTGAGTAAGCGGATTCAACAAGTGTATCTTCTAATAATGCCATACTCAGTGTTACCAGCTTTTCAACTTGCTCGGTTCGAATGTACAATTTCAACAAAGACCCAAATAAATAGATGGGTTCCGCATAATTTGCTCCATGCTGATAGGCTTCTAAAGCATTTTCATAAATCTCTATAGCTGAAATCCACTGTGAATTTTCTTCAAGCAATTGACCTAATATTAAACAGGTATGTAAACGTTTTTCAGGCTTGTAATTTCCTGACTTAGAAAGGATTTCATTCAGTTTTCGGTAATAAAATATTGCGGAATCCACTAAATTCATCTTTTTGTAAAGAAATCCTAAGCTTTCATGTATAGAAATGGCTGAACTGTCGGCAAGCTGAGGGTGGGATGACAAAAAATGAGACGCTTGTACGAAAGACAAATTTGCCAGTTTCCATTCCGTATTTTTCAAATATAAGTGTCCGGAATGAAGTGCATAGTTTATTGCCCTTTCAGGACTTGATTTTTTCACGAAATCATTGGAAAAAAGGACATAATAAAGCCGGGCTGCCTGCGAGGAGCTATCCCATTGAACATACGTTTGTGCCAGATTACAAATAATGTTTTCGGACTCCGGGCTGGTTAATAGGGAATTAACCATTATTGATTCCACCGATAGCTTCAAGTAATAAAGAGCCTTCACAGAATCCTGATTATTTCGATAAGTTATTGATAGCGTGTGGTATCTATCCTTCATTTCTTCTGCATTTAAAGAATCTTCATCCTTTAGAAGTGTGATGGCTTTTTCCTGAAAATCAGCACTTTGTTCAAATTGCATATGTTGGAAATAGGCATCAGAAAGATTATCAAACACTTGAATGAATGAAATTTTTGAATCTTGGCTCTTGGTAAGAAAGCTTAATGATTTTTGATAATAATGGATTGCCGAATCCAATTGCCCCATCAAACTACTTACATAGCCTATGTTGTTATATAATTTGGATAAGGTAGAAATGCTTTCATTGTCGGTATCCCCTATTTGTTGAATCTCATCAAAGAACATCCTTTTTGCTTTAGCGAAGTAATACAAACTGCTATCGGCATCATTCTTGTCTCTTAATTGCAAACCATGAGAAACACAACCCTCAGCATTTTCTGTAATATTTTGGCATACAACACTTTGATGTATTATAAGAATAAAAAGAATTTGGAGGGAAAAAAGAAATGGGCATGTAATTCTACTCATATTTCTTAATCAATGTTCAAATATATAAGAAAATTATGAGTGAACAAAATTCTATTGAGCACAAAAAAGGCCATCTTTTTCAGATAGCCTTTTAAATACAAAAAAGAAAAACTATTTTTTCACCGGTTTCTTTTCGCAATTGGTTTCTTTTTTACCATCGCAAGCAGATTTGATAACGGTTCCTTCTTTGGTAAGTTCTGTTTTAAAACCAGCTTTTTCGATAATAGAATTGAGACGAACTTTGCTCATTTGGTTGGGGTCGAAAGTAACGGTGACCAATTTGGTTTCGAGGTCGGCAACAACTTTGCTTACCCCGGGATACTGCCCCACTTCTTTTTCTATTTTAGCCTTGCCTTCACCACAAAAGAATTCGGTTTTAATTTTAACGACTTCAGTTTTGGGTGCTTGGGCATAGGATTTTGCACAGAAAGAGATGAACAATACGAAGCTTAATAATGCAATTGATTTTTTCATGTTATTTGATTTATGGATGGATTTATAAATTCAATTTGTTTTTCAAAAATAATGAAAATTATTATCTTTTTACAAACTTATCTATAAATACTTCTATTCCTTTAGAAAATTCATCTCTGTGAGTATAAAACGCTAATTAATAAAGAATTTTCGGTCAAAAAATGTAATTTTGCAACCTCATTTTCTATTAATCACATAGCACTCTCTTAAATGCAACCTATTGTTGAGGCCATCAATATTCACAAGTCCTTTAAAGAAGTAAAAGCGCTTTGCGGAGTGGATCTTCAGATCATGCCTTCCGAATTTACGGCTTTACTTGGCCCAAACGGTGCCGGAAAAACTACTTTGGTAGAAATTATTGAAGGGATTCAGTTTCCGGATTCAGGAGAAATAAAACTTTTCGGAAAACAATGGAAAGGGAACAAAGAAGCACTTCATCGCCAAATTGGAATATCTCTGCAGGAAACCCGTTTCGAAGATAAACTTACTACCCGCGAAACTTTGAAAATGTTTGCTTCTTTCTATGCTTTAGATAATGCTCGTGTGGATGAAATCCTCAATGTGGTTAATTTACAGGACAAGCAAAAATCGTATGTGGTTAATTTATCCGGAGGACAACGTCAAAAATTGGCTTTGGGAATTTCTTTGATTCACAATCCCAAATTACTCATCTTAGATGAACCTACCACCGGCTTGGATCCCACGGCCAGAAGAGAGATCTGGGACATCCTTCACGCGCTGAAAGAGACACACGGAACGTCCATGATTCTCACCACACATTATATGGAAGAGGCTGAAAACCTTTGCAAAAACATCGTGATTATCGACAAAGGAAAGGTCTTGGCTAAAGGTTCCTTGGAAGAGCTGATTTCTGCCTCCGGAACCAGTGAAATTGTTCAATTTAAAGTACATGATAAGACCCTTTTTCCTGACTTTTGGCACTGTACGGATGTAAAACAAATTGAAATTGACGACATTACCGGATTAATCACCATGCACGTTGCTAATACTTCGGCTTTTTTACCCGAACTGATTGGACGTATCAACACTGCAGGATGCGGTATTTCTGAGTTGCGTTGCCGATATGTCACTCTCGACGACCTATTTATTCAAATGACCGGTAGAAAATTAACAGACGTATAAGCCATGAAAAGGACTTCTCAATTTAAAGAGTTATTATTGATTCAGTTTAAGGAATTTTTCCGTGAACCTGCTGCCCTGTTCTGGTCGTTTATATTTCCGATTCTAATTTCACTTGCTTTAGGATTTGCCTTTACCGACAAACCCTCTGTCTTTCAAAAAGCGGCCGTGGTATTTACCAATAAAACAGATACTTCTCTTTTGAATACTTTCCTTGAAAAAAAATGCGTCAAGAAAACGGTTCCTACGCTTGCATATGAAATTGCAATTGACAATCAGCATTTTGGAAAAACTACCACGCAATTTTTGATTTGCTCGTGGCAAGAGGGAGAGACCAAAATGAAACGAGGAGAAATTTCTATTATTCTTACTGAAGAAAATGGCAAGGTTCTGTATCATTTTGATCCGGCAAACTCTTCTGCGAGGCTTGCCTATATTGGTATTTCCAGTATGTTGGAAGGAAAGAACTTGGTTTCCGACCAAGCAGAAATAAAACCCTTAGAAAGCAAGGGTACACGATATGTCGATTTTTTAATTCCCGGTTTACTTACAATGGGGATTATGAGTTCTTGTTTGTGGGGTATCAGCTATGGATTAATTGAAAAACGTTCAAAAAAATTACTCCGCCGCATGGTGGCAACCCCCATGAAAAAATCATGGTTTATGATTACCATGTTTACTTCTCGGTATGTATTTACTTTACTCGAAACCATAGTCTTATTGGCTTTTGCCCATGTGGTTTTTGGAGTCACCATGCAGGGAAGTTGGCTGGCATTTGCTGCTATTATCATCAGTGGGAGCTTTTTCTTTATGGGCTTATCCATTCTGCTGGCATCCCGTACTTCCAATCCACAAGTTGGAAATGGCTTAATCAGTTCTATTACCATGCCCATGATGTTGCTTTCCGGAATCTTTTTTAGTTATTCCAATTTCCCCGACTTTATTATTCCTATTATCAAATACTTACCACTTACTTTATTTACAGATAGCCTGAGAAGTATCATCAATGAAGGAGCCGGAATTTTAGAGGTTATAGTCCCACTTTGCATTCTAACGTTTACCGGATTAATTACCTTTGTTGGAGGTTTGAAAATATATAAATGGTATTAAATATAATATTGATGAAATTTTTCAGGCTTTTATAGTTTGAATATCAACAGATAAACTTAATTTTGAAATTCTTCACTCCCCAACGAACTAAGACACCACTCTATGAGCAAAAAGATTATCTTAGCTATAAATCCGGGATCCACGTCCACTAAAATTGCTGTATTTCATTCCAATGAATTGGTTTTTCAAAAGAATATCAAACATTCTTCTGAAAATCTCGATACATTCGCTAAAATTAGCGATCAGTTTGAGTACAGGAAAAACATTATTATTGAGGAACTCCAAAGTGCCGACATCAACATCAGTAACATTGATGCTATTGTAGGTCGGGGAGGTCTCGTTAAACCCATTCCCTCAGGCGTTTACGAAGTAAATGAGCGAATGAAAGAAGACCTCCGAAAGGGAATTATGGGTCAACATGCCAGCAACTTAGGGGGTTTAATTGCTGAAGACATGCTCAAAAACACCCTCAATGCCAAAGCCTATATTGCAGATCCTGTAGTAGTTGATGAATTGGATGAAGTAGCACGGTATTCCGGACATCCCGAATTTAAAAGAACTTCTATATTTCATGCCCTGAACCAAAAAGCCATTGCACGTTTGCATGCCATGAATATCGGCAGAAAATACGAAGATTTAAATTTAATTGTGGTTCATTTGGGAGGAGGCATCAGCATTGGGGCCCATTATAAAGGAAAAGTAGTGGATGTAAATCAGGCGCTGGATGGAGAAGGTCCATTTTCACCCGAAAGAAGCGGAACCTTGCCCTCAGGCGATTTGGTTCGACTTTGTTTTAGTGGTAAATATACCAAGGAAGAAATTCTAAAGATGATTACCGGGAAAGGCGGTTTTGTGGCATTCCTAGGAACCAATAATGCTTACGAAGTAGAACAAAGAATAGGCAAAGGAGACCTCGATGCCCAAAAAGTACAAGAAGCTATGGCATACCAAGTAGCCAAGCAAATTGGGGCTATGGTAGCTGTACTCAATGGAGATGTAGATGCCATTTTGCTCACCGGCGGCATTGCATACAACAACCCTTTTGTGGAATACATAAAAACCAAAGTGGAGAAATTAGGGAAAGTTGAAATTTATCCCGGGGAAGACGAAATGCGCGCCCTTGCCCAAAACGGTTTAATGGTTTTGGAAGGCGATGTGGAAGCTAAAATATACGAGTAAATATCAAAATCCCTGCTCTTTGTATGATGGCGCCCCATCAATTCTAAGATTGAATTCTGCAAAATTATACCATTTCGAATTATAATATTGTCTTACAGCTTACCTTAAAATGCCGATGCAATAGATGTTTGGGTCAATCGAGCTTAGCGAAGATTGGACCATTACATATATGCAAACGGTATTATTTCTCAATCTTCACTCTTATACCTTCGGAATGCGCACTAAACTCAGGAGCATACATGCATTCTATGGATGTGATTCCATTAGAATACATGCCACTTTGATTGGCAAGTAAGGAATATTCAAACACATACGTACCTTTAGGAACTGATTCGAAAAAGAAGTGAGTAGCGGCATCTTTGGTACTTTGGTAATATCCCAATCCATCTTGGTATTTATAGGTAGATATCACATTGGTAGGTTCAAAACCTGAAGCCCTCATGTCTTTTAAATGAACATATTCCATAGTTCGGTCCACCCGGAGTTCAATTCGAACTTTTATTTTATCCCCCAATTTGATTTTAGTAGTTGTAGTAATCGGTTCAATAACCGGACCCGCAGGGGTATTATATTCCCTGAAAAGCTTCTTTTCAAGTTTTAAAGGGGTTTGGTGTGGGGTAATTTTATCGAGCTGCTCAAAATATTGCCAATATAAAGCCCCCCAGGCAATGCCATCATCGGTTTTATTTAAGGTAACATTGCCCATTTCTGGTTGAATTTCTGATGAATTCCAGGAAGTTTTCAAATATCCGGTGCCGGATTCCACTTTCAAATTTTCAATTTTTAGGGGTTCAATCAAGGTGTTACCCAGCTTAATATCCACTAATTTGTCATTGGCAAGCATATCCGTACCTCTGAGCAACAAGGCATAACAGGCTTCAGTTGTGGCTTTGGTGGTTTTCCAATCTTGGCTTTGTTTTTGTTTCAGCAGCCAAACTTTCATTTTTTCGACCGATTCTTTATCTTTTCCAACCTCATCAAATGCTTCAATCAACAAAGCTTGGCTTTCAATGGGTGCCTGGTACCAATAATACCCCGCTTCCAAATCGCGCCAATACATTCCCAATTCTTCATTGGAAAGTGATTTTTCTTTTAAAGATGCAATAATTTGTTGCGGTGTATTTTTATATTCATATCGGTTCAATGCTAAAGAAATCATTCCTTGCATATAGATGTTAAAATCGGTCCAATAGGTATTGGCTTGACCCAGAAAATAATTGAAAGCTTCTTTGTTCCCTGCAGAAACAGCAATGTCTTTAAAATAAGAACGGGCATATAAATACTGAATCTGATCATAGCTTAAATGGTTCTTTTTCATATCGTTTGGATAATACTTTTGAATCCAGTTATAATCTTCACGAATTCTTCTATCCAAATAGGTAACTCCTTTGGAAACAGAAGCCCAAATTTTAGAATTTTCATGAACGTTTTTCACCCCCAAATGGTCTAAATGACCCATTCCAGTGATAATATGTTGGGTAATGTAACGACTATCCGGCATCCCCTCGAACCATGACCAGCCTCCATTGGGGGTTTGTGCTTTCAAAAGTTTGGTAATGGCAGAAGACAACTCACTTGACATCTTGTTTAGGTCGAACAATAAAGCAATGCGGTGCTTACGTTCTGTTTCATCCTTAGCATCTAATACCCAAGGCGTTTCTTCCAACATTACCGACTTCAATTCCTGATTTTTCTCCAAATTGGAAAGCAAAGCATCCGGTGTGAAGTTTTTCCAACTTTCAAATACCTTTTTGATTTTTGGATTGGCATTGGCAAGATAAGAAGCTATGCTGTTGGCATAATACCGACTGAATGTTTGCTCAGCACATTCGTAAGGATATTCCATCAAATAAGGTAAGGCCTGAATGGCATACCAAGCCGGATTAGAACTAAACTCTAAGGTAAGTTTGTGATGTTTTAAAGTGGTAGATTGGTTGGCATTTTTAAGTTTATCAAAGCTGAAAGTCTTGCTTTGCTTTCCATTAACCCAAAGAGGTAAGGATTCGGTAACCAGCATCCTATTGCTGAGAACGGGCAGGGTATTTTCTTCGCCATCGCTGTATGCTCCTGACTTGGCCACCACTTTATAAGTCATAGCTCCAACATTCTCCGGAATTACAATATCCCATGAAACCACATCGCTGACCCCAACTTTACAATTAAATGTCCGGTTAATACTTTGGTTATTTAGGAAAATATTCAGAGGTTTCATGGTGGCAGCATCGAAAAACTCAAGGGTGGAGGTTCCACCAATAATTTCTTTATCAGATACATTGGATATTTTGGTGATAAAAGTCATGGTATCGCCAATGCGAAAAAACCGAGGGGCATTCGGAAATACCATCAGTTCTTTTTGAGTAACCAATTCTTTTTGAATGCTGCCGTAGCTCAAATCTTTGGTATAACTCATCCCCATCATCTTCCAACGAGTGAGAGATTCCGGAATGGTGAATTTTACTAACACGCTCCCTGAAGTGTCGGTCTGTAATTGGGGATAAAAGAATGCTGTTTCTGCAAAATTACTGCGCACCTGAACCGGTAGATTCACATCTTTTTCTCGGTCAACCACAGATTTATCTTCTAAAAGCAATCCTGGCCCTGCCCCTTCCCCGTAACCAAAACCAAATGATTCACCGGCACTTTTCCCTGATGTGGTTTGTTTTTCAGTAACTTTTGCTTCTTTTTTTGATGCCTCGTTTTTCATACATGCCGTTGTGGTAACCTCATCTGCTGCAACTTCAAAATTACCATCCACATCCCCTCCCCAAGCATAACTATTGAAACTCCTCGTTTTATAAGCACCCCTGTAATTGTAAGAAGAAAGGTATAAACCGAATAAGTTTAATTGATCGTACCTTTGAAATTTCGCCAAATTCTTGTAGAGAGGAGGATTGTATTGAAATGAATTATAGCCATTATCGAAGGATTCATAGGTTCCCCAGTTGAGTGTGGAATAATAGCTGTCGTACAAATTAAAATACCAATTATTGGCTCTAAAGGCATCCAAAGAAGCATCATACAAAGTGGCTAACATTTCGGCGGCTACCTTATCTCCTTTTTTTCCTCTAATTTTAATTTTCCATTCTTCATTTTGACCGGGGGTTAGCTTACTGCGAAAACTTTCGAAGGTAAGGTCCAACTCTTTATTGGTATAAGGAATTTCAAAAGTTTCATTATATGTGCTTGGATTTCCGTTTTTTATAGAAGTAATATGGATACTGAAACTGCCTCTGTATTCTTCTTTTACAGGGATTTCGAAATATTGTTGTTGTTTATTTATAGTAATCCATTCTTTACTAATGATTTTGTTTTTGTGCTCAATTTCGTATAGTATCTTAGCATCGTTGGATCGAGAACCTAGCAAAAAAGAAACTTTTTCTCCAGGTTCGGCCTTCCTTTTTACAGCATGGTACCACAAATGTGTGTTTTCCGGGATGCTTTGAGCGTCTTTGGCAAATAGTCGGAAATACTTAATTAAAGTAACCTCTTGGTTAAAAGCATCTTTGGCTTTCATTTCCATTAAGTACAATCCGGGCTCCCATTGGTTTATAGGCGGAAACAAGACGGAATCTATTTGAGTATTAAATAATTGCGAGAACATCGATTCGCTTTTAGCCCAGGAATACATATTGTCCTCATCGGCATACACATCATTCGGAAATAAGTTGTTGAACTGCTCCTTGGTTAAAATGTATTTATCAGGCCTGGTCCAATTTCTTTTTCTGAACACGGTTTCGGGTTGAGCAATTTTATAAATTTTAATTTCACCTTTGCAACTTTCTTTTTCATAATTCAAATTTGTTGAGCTAAACTCAAACCCCTTTGAGGCTGATTTATCCACCACTGCATCTATGTTCATATTGAGCAACAAACTGCTGTATGCAACCGACACACTGCTGTTGGCAGAATGGGTTTCCCCGTTTTGATCGGTTACATCGGCATACACTGCGTAATTAAAAATGGGCAAAGAGCTTTTCTTTAGTTTTTTATCGGCGAGGGCAGTAAAATCAACAGTAAACTCGCCTTTTTCGTTAGTGGTAGTATATCCATTGGTAATTTCCATTTGAGGGGAGCTGGGATATACGCTACCCCACCAATAGCCCCAATACGGGAAGCGGGCACTTCTCACTACTCTGTACTTCACTTTGGCATTATCAATGCTGTTTCCTGCATAGGCAGTTGCTTTTCCGCTAACACTTACTTTTTGCTCAAGCTTATAACTTCCCTTAACCGGATTAAAAGTAACTTCAAATTTCGGACGTTTATACTCTTCCACCGAAAGATATACTGCTCCGGATTCGTTTGCAATACGCATTTGCCCGTTTAGCATTCCCACCGGTGCAGTAAAGGTGCCGCTAAAAGAACCAAATTCATTGGTAGTGAGCTCTAAGTCCGAGATTTTTTGATAGTTGACATCATAAAAAGTAACCGTGGTTTTAACATTGGATTTTATGCGGGTATTTTCTCCCAGATCGGAAGAGCACACGTCTGAACTCCAGTCACCTGAAGCTAT
>CAZJBB010000080.1:0-13162 GCA_964543995.1 uncultured Bacteroidales bacterium | reverse complement strand
TTTCTCATCAAGGAGAAAGAAAGATTAATACCTATAATCTTTAAAACTAAGACTCGCAAGTAAATCGCAAAGGACCTTGTCCATTTGCTACAAAAAAGGTTACATTATTTTCAAAATTAAAGATTGATGATGTTTTTAGTCCCCTATTTTTGATGACTTGATTTTGGAAAAAGCTGTATTCCTTAACCAAAGCTCTTTGGTGCACTAAGCTAAGATTCTCTTTTTAAAACTTGTACTTTTCAAATTGTATTATCAACGACTTCAATATTTATTTTTCTACTTTTGCAAAAACTTAAACTCAAAACTCATGATCAATCCTACCTTACATACCTTACTCGAACACAGATCCATTCGTAAATTTAAAAACACAGAAATTTCAGACGAAATTCTCAACGCTGTATTAAAAGCAGGATTCAGGGCATCAACCACCGGTAATATGCAAGTTTACAGTGTAATTGTTACCAAAGAACAAGAAAACAAAGAGAAAATTTGGGCATTGCACTTCAAGCAGCAAATGGTATTGGATGCACCTGTTACTTTGACTTTTTGCGCTGATTTTAACCGTTTCAATATTTGGTGTAAGCAAAGAAATGCTGAACCCGGATACGATAACTTTCTATCATTCATGACCGCAACCATTGATGCTTTATTAGTTGCTCAAAATGTGGCTATTGCAGCCGAATCTCATGGTTTAGGCATTTGCTATTTGGGAACAACCACCTACATGGCCGATGAAATCATTGAATTATTAAAACTCCCGAATCATGTGATCCCCATCACCACTTTGGTGGTAGGGTATCCTTCCGAAACCCCACCCCTTACCGATCGTTTACCCGATTCAGGACTGATTCATTATGAAATGTATCAAGATTATAGTCCAGAGTGCATAAATGATATTTACGCCGAAAAAGAAGCATTGCCATTTACAAAACAATTAATTGAAGAAAATCAACTCGAAAATTTAGCTCAAATTTTCACCAATAAGCGCTACACTAAAAAGGACAATGAATATTTTTCCGAAAAATTATTGAAAACCCTTCAAAAACAAGGATTTCTAAAATAATACATTTCTCCTTTACATTCTCATTTACTGATAAATAACACAGCCCAAAGGGGACTTTTTGTTGTGTCTATGAATTCTAAAATTAATAATTGGCTCAGGCAACTATTTCTAATATATAATGTGTCTAATATATATTGATTTAATATCAATATTTTGAGTAATTTAGTTACAAATTTCCCATCTCCAATGAAAAAAGGATTTTCCCTCTTTTTGATATATGTATTTTTTTTTCTCGGCCATGTTCAAGCACACAAAGACACACTTCGATCCGGACGCTTAGAATTTATCGAAAACAAAAACCAATGGGAGGATAACATCTTATTCAAAGCAAATATTGATGGGGGTGCCGCTTTTTTCGAAAAAAATCGCTTCACCTTTGTTTTCCGGGATATGGAAGCCATCGAAAAGATACTTTCATTTAAGTACCTTCCCTTAGAAGAACGTAAAGTAAAAGATCACCCAAACACCTTAATCGATTGCGATGCATATCAAATGGATTTTATCAATCCCAATCCAAACATCCAAATTAAAACTCGCTATCCATCAAGTACTTATGAGAACTATTTTATTGGAAACGATCCTAAACATTGGGCTAACTCAGTGTATAAATTTAAAGAATTCGAATACATTGATCTTTGGAATCAAATTAACCTTAGGGTTTTCGAAAAAGATTATCTTTTAAAATATGAAATCCTTGTTCAACCTTTTGCTGATGCTAATTTGGCTCAGTTTTCTTATAATGGGGTTAAAAAAATGGGCATTGAAGCTTCCGGAAACCTTATCATTACTACATCAATAAACAAAATCATAGAAATAAAGCCCAAGGCTTGGCTAGAAGATAATGGCCAACAGATTCCTGTTCCTTGTAACTTCAAACTTAATAAAAACATACTGTCTTTCGAATTTCCGGAAGGCTTTGACCATTCCAAGACATTAGTGATTGATCCCACATTAATTTTTTCCTCCTATTCAGGTTCTACTGCAGATAATTGGGGATATACTGCAACTTATGATAAAAATGGATTTTTATATGCCGGCGGTAATGTTTTTAATATTGGATACCCAGTGACTCTTGGTGCTTTTCAAATCAATTATGGTGCAGGAAGTTGCGACATGGCTATTTCAAAATATGATACCACCGGACATACCATGATTTACTCTACCTATTTAGGAGGAAGTGGCACCGAAGTACCTAACAGTTTGGTTACTAACGATAATGGGGAGTTATATATTTTAGGAACCACGGGTTCATCCAATTTCCCAATAACTGCCGGTGCATATGATAATACTTTTCATGGAGGAACTCCATACACTTTGACTTATGTTTTGCAATATCCTAATGGCTCTGACATCGTTATTTCTCGCTTAAGTGCCAATGGAACCCAATTGTTGTCATCCACCTATCTTGGCGGTAATGGAAATGATGGATTAAACACGGTAGATACCTTAAAAAAAAATTATGCTGATGATGTTCGCGGAGAAATAATCATTGACAATAACAGTAATGTGTATGTGGTTAGTTGTACACATTCATTAAATTATCCGGTGACAACCGGGGCGTTTCAAACTTTCTTTGGAGGAGGTGCGCAAGATGGTTGCATTTCTAAATTAGATTTGAACCTCAGCACCTTAATTTGGAGTTCCTTTCTTGGTGGAAGTAAAAATGATGCCATTTATAGTATCAAACTCGATCCAAATCAAGATATTTATGTTGCAGGCGGAACCTGTTCCCCCGATTTTCCGGTAACTCCAGGGGTGCTTTTTCCAACCTATCCCGGTGGGATGTGTGATGGATTTATCACTCACATCAATAAATACGGTAATACGATGCTCCATTCAACTTATTATGGAGCAGCAGGTTATGACCAAGTTTATTTAATTGAGACCGATAGAAATGGGAATGTATATGCTTTAGGACAAACCGATGCCTTGGGGAGTACCTATATTTACAATGCATCATGGTTTTATCCGGGAGGAGGTCAATTTATTAGCAAACTCACCGGACAATTAAATAGTAAAGTATGGTCCACTGCTTTTGGATATGGAACAGGAGGGCCAAACATCTCTCCTACTGCCTTTTTAGTGGATGTTTGTAACAGTGTATATCTTTCCGGATGGGGGGGCATTGTAAATGGATTCGGAGGAACCTCAGGTTTACCGATTACACCCAATGCTTTTCAAACTACTACCGATAATAACGATTATTATTTTTTAGTAATGAAAGATGATGCTTCGGCTATCATTTATGGAAGTTTTTTTGGTGGGCCTCAATCAGCTGAACACGTGGATGGGGGTACCAGCCGTTTCGACAGGAAAGGTCGAATTTATCAATCAGTTTGTGCCGGATGTGGCAGTCATAGTGATTTTCCTACCACCACCGGCGCTGTGTCCAACACCAACAACAGTCCGAATTGCAACAACGGCGTCATAAAATTTGATTTCAACCTTCCTATTGTAGTGGCTGAGTTTGTGGTACCTCCTTTGGGTTGTGCTCCTTATTCCGTTAGTTTTCAGAATACCTCCACATCAGGTGCCGGAAATTTAACTTGCAATTGGTCGTTCGGAGATGGAACATTTTCCAATCAATACAACCCCAATCATGTGTACACCCAGTCGGGAGCTTACGACATCCGATTAATTGTTTCAGATACCGGTAGTTGTAATTTTTCGGACACCATTGTTCATCAATTAATGGTTCTCTCCGGATCAAAGGTTAATTTACCCAATGACACCATCTGTTTTAGCCAGCAAACTCAAATTGGAGTTCTTCCTCCTTCTGGAAATAATTTAACGTATTCATGGTCGCCAACCAATGGACTTAGCAATGCTAATGTTTCAAATCCATTTGCAAACCCGGCAAATACAACCAATTACACTTTATACATTTCCAACGGAATTTGTACTGACACCCTACTTCAAAAAGTGGTTGTTATGAACTTCTTTGCTGAAGCGGGTAACGATTTGAATGTTTGCCTTGGAGACACTGCGCATTTGCATGGGTCCGTTGTAGGTAATTCAGGATGGGTTCATTACATTTGGTCGAGTAATCCAAATTTCACCGACACTTTGAATTCACCAATAACAAATCCAAATCTCAATGTATTGATACAAAACAATATCAGTTACTATTTAAAAGTCATCAACTCCGAGTGTGAGAAAAAAGACAGCATACATATCACCGCTTCTCAAGTAAATATTCAGGCAGGAAATGATAAGATTCTTTGTTTTGGAGACTCTACTTTATTGTCGGTGAGCAATTTAATTCCCGGAAGCACACTCAGCTACCAATGGTCGCCTAGCAATTCAATTTTAAGTGGAATTAATTCTGCCAATCCTTTAGTTAGCCCAACCATTACTACTACTTATTACGTAACCGCCCAGAACACGCTGGGCTGTATCAAAACGGACAGCTTAAAAGTGACCCTTATTAAGTTAGTTCCTGAAGTGAGTTTTTCCAATGTCAGTTGTTTCAATATGTGTAATGGTAATATTTCAGTTAGTGTAAGTGGAGGAACCCTGCCCTATCATTATGCTTGGAGCAATGGAAACACATCTACTTCTATAACAAACTTATGTCCAAGCAATTACACCTTGCTTATTACCGACAGCAACCATTGCAAAGCACAAGTGGTTCAAAGTATAACCCAACCTCAACCCTTAAACATCACTTTCCCTGATACCGGGCATGTTGTTTGTAATGGGCTTTGTAACGGATTCATTACTTCTCAGGTAAGTGGCGGAACACCCAACTATCAGTATTTTTGGATTTCAGGTCAAACTACACCTTCCGTTTCCAATCTATGTGCCGGATTATATACCTTATTTATTACTGATGCTAATAATTGTCAGGCTTCAGCTTCTGTTCCCATCCTTGACACCTCAAATTTTAATGCTATAGGACATTATAAGCAACCCAATTGCTTAGATTCCTGTAATGGAATAGCTTGGGTAAGCGCATCTTCGGGAGTAGCACCTTATACATACTTATGGAATACCTTGAGCACCAACGATTCGATTTTTTTGGTATGCGCAGGAATACAAAGTGTTAAAGTTACAGAATCGCACGGTTGCATTCGCATGGTTTACATTCAAGTACCACAACCTCAAGCTGTGGCTATTGATACTTTATTTATTATCAATCCATTTTGTTTTGATTCTTGCAATGGCATTATTTCCATCATCGGATTGGGAGGAACTCCCCCTTATCAGTACTTGTGGAATAATGGCCTAACAACTCCAACCATACATTATTTATGTGATGGGGTGTATCACATAACCTTAATGGATTCCTTAGGCTGTACTGTAAAAGATTCTATTTTGCTCACGGAACCCACTCCAATTACCCTCCAAATTACAGCGACTGACGTACCTTGTGAGAGTGTTTGTAATGCAGTTCTTACAGCAGTCGTTCATGGTGGAACTTTACCTTATAGTTATTTATGGAATAATATAGGCACTACCAATCCTGTAAGCAATGGCTGTTTCGGTTCCAACACCCTCCTTGTAAAGGATAGCAACAACTGTCCTGCATATGGAAATGTATTTGTGAATAGTTCTTCCACCTTTCCTGCAAACTTTAAAGCTTGGATTGGAGACGATACCCTTCGTAAAATAGATACCATATACGAATCTCTTTCGGCACAATTACACTCAACTTTTATTAGTGGATATCAATATAGTTGGTACCCAAGTGTTGGATTGGATAATCCGTCTATTCCAAACCCCATAGCCACTCCTCCGGGAAGTATGACCTATATTGTTACCGTTACCGATAACTTTGGTTGCCAAAAGAAAGATTCTGTAAAAATCATTACAGAAGAAGTTATTTGTGATGAACCATTTATATACATTCCAAATGCATTTACTCCCAATGCTGATCATAAAAACGATATTCTTTTTGTGAGAAGCACCGTCATTCAGGATCTTAACTTCTATATATATGACCGTTGGGGTGAAAAGGTTTTTGAATCCCATCAGTTAAATCAAGGCTGGGATGGAACCTACAATGGAAAACCTTGCGAACCTGCTGTGTATGTCTATTATATTGATGCAGGTTGTTATGCTAAAAAAAGGTATATACATAAAGGCAACATAACGTTAATCAAATAAGTCTATTTATAAGAATGAGATGAAGATAATTTATCCAAAGTATTTTACATTCCTTCTCATACTCATCGGATTTTTCTTTTGGGAAAATTCTCTTTTTGCTCAAGACATTCATTTCTCTCAACTTCAAAACACGCCTCTTTACACCACGCCTTCATATACCGGTTTTTTTGATGGATCCTTTCGTATGAATGCTGCATATAGAAACCAATGGAACGCGGTGACGGTTCCTTACCAGACTCTTTTCCTATCCATGGACATGCATTTGGTTCAGAGGAATTATCGTCAAGATATGGTAGGTATAGGAATAAGCATTTTTAGAGATATTGCCGGAGACTCCGATTTTGGGACCCTTCAAGGCACCTTCAGTGTATCGTATATTAAGGCATTAAACAGAAAAAACAATCATTTTATAGGTGGTGGCATTGGCATTGGGCTTGGGCAAAGAAGCATAAGATATAATGATTTGCATTTTGATAATCAATGGGATGGAACCGCCTATAATCCCAATATTTCTTCAAATGAAACCTTTTCGAAAACGCAATTTTGGTTTTATGATGTTTCGGCAGGTGCACATTGGTATCTCCAACTAAAGAAAGAAGTTGGATTTGAATTGGGGGCAGCCCTTTGGCACATTAATCAGCCCAAGATGACCTTGTTTAACAATCAAGATGTTGTAACCCCGCGCAAACTTAATATTTTCGCCAAAGTTCCTCTTACAGTGGGTGAAAATATTTCCATGATTCCCGAAATGATCTTGATGATGCAATCACCATACAATGAAGTATTATTGGGAGGCACCATGAAATTCTTTACTGATAATAAAACTGACTTCTATTCTGCCATTAACGCTGGGGTCTTTTTCCGCTTTGGAGATGCAGCCGTGATTACATTGGGGATTGATTATAAAAAACTGAATGTAAATTTCAGTTATGATATTAATGTGTCAAAGCTGAATGTCGCCAGTAATTCTCAAGGAGGGCCGGAAATCAGTCTTCAATATATTATTGACAAAAAGAAGAAAGTCAAACACAAAGAAGTTCCTTGCCCTATTTTTTAGCAGTATCCACAAAATGAAATTCAAACCCAATTACTTCATTTTAACCTGGCTATATTTAGTTGCAACCCTCTGGTTTTCTTGTACATCTTATGCACAGCAACTTTCTGAAGTCGAAACTTCTGCCAATCAAGCAATGGATGACGGAGCTTATGTTACTGCCAGTGAAATTCTCTTAAATTATATATCTAAAAATACGTATACCCCAAAATTGGCCTACCAATTGGCTGAATCCTATCGATTTAGTAATAATTACATTAACGCATCTTATTGGTATCAGTATGCTTTTTTACATGATACCGCATATTTATCAGATAAAAGCGAATTTTGGCTCGCTAGCATGTTAAAGAGCAATGCAAGCTATGACAGCGCAAAATTTTATTTTAAAGAATTTCTATCTAAATATAAAAAAGATAAGGATTGGTATTACCATAAAGCAGAAAACGAAATTAAAGGCTGTGAGCTTGCAATAAAAGCCATGCATTCGCCTATTAATATAAATATCAACCACTTAGACGAGAACGTAAACTCTCCATTTGCTGAATTCGGAGCCATTCAATTGGGCGACAGCATGCTTTTGTTTTCATCATTACAACAAATTACCACTAATGAATATGGTTCATTATTTCCAAGTGTATATTTGTCGAAAATCTGGAGCTCAAAACTTACTGCGGCTGGATATACGAAAAGAATAGAATGGCAAAACCGAATCAATAATTCTAAATTTCACACAGCAAACATTACTTTTAACGAAGAAGGAACTTTGATGATTTATACTCAATGTATAAATGATAAAAACGCTAAGCTCAGATGCGAATTATATGCTTGTGAAAAGAAAGCGAATGAATGGGGAGCGCCATATCGATTAGACAATAATGTCAATCACAAAGAATACACATCAACACAACCTTGTTTTTCAAAAACTTCTGAAGGAACAGAAGTATTGTATTTTGTTTCGGATAGAAGCGGGGGTTTTGGTGGAAATGATATATGGTATAGTATTTATAAAAATCATCATTTTAATGACCCAGTCAACGCAGGAAGTACTATCAATACGCCCGGTGATGAAATAACGCCATATTACCATTCAGAATCTCAAACCCTATACTTTAGTTCCGATTGGCTCCCTGGATTGGGGGGATTCGATATTTTTAAATCAAAAGGAGGGTTGAACTTATGGTCTCCTCCCGAAAACATGGGGTATCCTTTAAACACGGCTTGTAATGAACTGTACTTTGTTGTAAATAACTCGGATACAGATGGTTATTTTACATCGAATCGTCCGGGGTCTTTTTTTATTAAAGGGGAAACTTGCTGTAATGATATTTATTCTTGGGAAAAATTGGTTACCAAAACCGATACTCTGATTCATAAAAAAGATACCTTATTAGCTAAAACGGACACGCTACAATATCAAGATACCATAAGAAAGTTACTTCCTTTGACTCTGTATTTTCATAATGACGAACCGGATCCATCAACCAATCAAACTATTACAAGTCAAAGTTATGAAACTACCTACAATCGCTATATTCTATTACAGAATTTATATCGAAAAGAATATTCCAAAGGTTTGTATGGAAACGGAAAGAAAAGTGCAGAAGATGAAGTTGACCACTTTTTCCGTAATGAATTAGAAAGAGGATACCGGCAACTTACGCTTTTTACAAAATTGCTTAAAAAGGATCTTGAAAAAGGGAACTATATTGCCATCAGGGTTAAAGGATACACCAGCCCATTAAACAATAGTGAGTATAATTTGAATTTATCGAAAAGAAGAATTTCGAGTTTAGTACAATATCTAAAGCAATGTGATTCAGGTTATTTCAACAGATATATGGATACTGCTTCGGGTTCAAAGGCAAAACTTTATGTTTACGAAGAACCTTTCGGGAAAACAAAATCAAATCCTAATGTTAGTGATGATCCTAATGATGTAAGAAATTCGATTTACAATCCGGCTGCTGCATTGGAAAGGAAAATTCAAATCTTATATTACGATTCCTTTGCTTCTAAGATAGATGACACGTTGCAAACCACAAGTGTTTCTATTGAAAAAGCTTTTTCAAATACGGATAGCATAGATGCCGGTAATAAAAAAGTGTATACCCTCATCATTAGAAACACCGGCAAATTTCCTTTGTATATTAAAAATATTACCTGCGATGCCAATAATTTTAATTTTGATTATCAAAATAATAAAATACTCCCTGCTGAAAAATCTTCTGTTTTTGTTCTTTTTACTGCTCCGGAAAAAGAAGGTTCATTTTCGGCCAATATTTTTATTTATGCAAATATCCCTGATAAACTGATCTTGCAGTATAATTCTCAAATCTATAAACATAAGGACAAAACAGAACCTATAAAAAAACCAAACAATAAGAAATAATTGTTTGGTTTTATGAATTTTATATGAGATAGATTTTATATAAAACCGAGAGCCAATGTAATAATTCGAAGTGGATAAAATATTTCCTTAGGGTTAGAATTTATTTTAACCTCCTGACAATATATTAACGAAAAAACATCCCCCCGATCTGGCTTATCTTTATTTTCAACCTATTCTTTTTTCTTCCATAGGTAAGTTTGCTAAAATCGGAGTTTTTGCAATATATTATTTCTTTTAGTCCTTGCTTAAATTAAATGACAGCCCTGTCTTTGTGTAGCATATATTTGCCAATAAGAATTCACAATTGCATATATTTATATTTTATTTTCTAAATTTATTTTGTTAATAAATATCAATTTGGCTTTTTTTGTATTATATTTGTCTCGTGAAATGGCAATATATTATAAAACTAAAATGTAATAAAGCTCAAATATTTAGCTATAGGTTTGCTATATTAAAGGATGATAGAATAACCGCGCTTAATTTAACGCATTTATTATCAGATATTTATATATTTATAACATCAGTTTATTTAATCATACTAAAGCCCAAAAAAGCTTGTGTGTTCTATCTAAAAACAAAACATTTATATATTTAATTATTAGGTAATTATAATGTAATATAATGAAATATTAACTATAACAAAATGTCCTAATTTATCAATCTTAAAACAAAAAACATGAGAAAAATTATTTTTATCTTCTTAATGCTCTTTTGCCATTATTTGGGACGTGCACAAACCAATACCACTTGTGCCCCATTTATTTCAGCCGACTGGTACTCGGATTGTAATGTTACAAATTACTTATTTAAACCGACGTATTTGCATGATAGCACAGATTGCTTTATAACATGCAAAGGCTCCAGAGTCTTATATTTTGCGGAAAATGTTCCCTCTGGGTCAACTGCCACTTGGAGTATTATGGGCGCCTCATCTTACATTGCTGTTGGAAATATGGCTGAAGTATATTGGTCTTTTTCAGGAAGTTCTGGTTTGGTTCAATTAACAGTCACCGACTCAACGGGCATAGAATGCACGGCAGAAAGGTGTATCAAACTTATCGACCTACCTAATGCACTTATTAACACTTCACCCCCTTCAACTACTGTAACAGGTGTGTGGCCAGCGGCTACTGAAATGTTTATATGCCTTAATCAAATTGTCGAATTTGATAATCTTTCTACTGGTTCTTCAGGTGCCCCTATTCAAGAAACACTTTGGGAAGTCAGTAACGGGAATGGACTTGATTGGTTCTCTCCTAATAATGACTTAACGTATCAATTTACTGATCAGGGAGAATATACCGTACGATTAACAGTCACCAATCAATGTGGATGTAAAGATATTAAAGAAGTATTTGTACATGTAGGTGAAAAGAAAGCTATAGAACTCTCTTGTTATGGAACAGCTTGCCCTAACACCATGGCAACTTATAAAATGATGAACCCTCCATGCGATCAGTCAAGTTATTACAATATTAGTGTTACAGGAGGTACTTTAGTTTCCACAGCAAATTTTCCATTTATTACTGTTCAATGGGGCAACCCAACTAGTGGTATCGGTATAATTTCAATAGATGCTCATGATTGTCCTGATGCTTGTCAAAGTTTATCCTATGCAGAAATTCCAATTATTTCAAACCATACGCACGTAAGCGGTCCTTCCACAGTTTGTGTCGGAGATATAGTAAAATACGAATTGCCTCTTTGGGGTTCTACTCAATACACTTGGCATATAGCTTCTAACACCGGATTTTCCCAAATTAATGGGCTTACACCAAATATTAAAGAACTTAGTTTTGCTATACCCGGAACATATCATATTTGGGCAAATTATGAAAACACTTTTTTAAACGATGTGTATTCACACAATTTCTATGAAAACCCATGTGGTCCCTTTTCTTCCGATACCCTTAATTTAGTAGTGAAACCAATATTTAGGATTCATGCCTCAGCATTACAAGCTTGTCCCGGAGACACCTTAACTTTTAATGCCTTGGATAGTATCTCAAATCCGGTGTACTGCAACTGGATGCTGTATGATGATTCAAATAACCTATTAGACAGCACAACCACTACACCATATAGTCATAGTTTTATATTTCAAAATTCCGGAAGCTATAAAATTACTGCTCATAATTCACAGTTTTGTAAAGATGTAGAGGTATACGTTACCATACATACCAAACCTTCTGCACTCACTTCCGCTACTGGAGATTTACAGGTCTGTACCAACTCCGCCTACGAGTACCATGCTATAGCCTCCGAAGACCAGTGCTATGTAAATTGGTTTGCAAGTTGTTGTAGTCCAACTCATTTTGATGGCGACTATTTCACTGCCAATTTCGGAAGTACATTGTGTAATGTTTTAGTAACTCAAACCAATCAAAATACACATTGTAAATCAGACCCTTATGTGCTGAACATCAGCCCTCTAACTTACCCTGCGGTGCCACATGATACCTTACATGCTTGTCCTGGTGACGTAATAAATTATTCAACAACTTCTTATACAAATGTATTATATGAATGGTCTATCAGTGCAGGAAATGCTTCTATTCTCGGAGATCGTTTTACAAATAACGTTTCTGTTTCTGTTTTAGGAAACGCAACACTAAAGTTAACTCGTAAATATTGCAGTACTTATGATGTAACCTATATTCCCATTATGCTGTATTCTTCACCCACACCTGTTATTACAAGTGGAAACTCTTTTTGTGAAGGAATTCCATATACGCTAACATGCAACCTAAGTTCAAATCTGACTTGGAAAATAGATGGAGTAATTATTAATCCAGTGAATTATGAGTTTAATACCGCCGGTAGTCACACAGTAGAAGTGAGCTATCAACCGGGGAGCGGTTGCCCTGCTACTATTGCCACCCAATTAGTAAGTGTAAACACAAGACCTCAAGTGCATGTTTCAGAATATGTGAGCAGTGGAGTAAAGTATCTAACGGCAACAATTAATGGAACCGGTTCAAATACCTACCATTGGAGTACCGGGCAAACCACCCAAACCATTGCAGTAACACCTACGTCAGGGTTTACCTATTGCGATACATTATATCCTGCAAATGGATGCCCTGCGACTTGGGATTGCTATACTTTTATTTCAACATCCACTAGCCAGCTTTGTCCTGACTCATTAACCATAGATTGGTCATTTGATTGTAATACCTTTACCTTTGTTGCTAACGGTTTCGACACCCTATCAAATACGCAAGTAAATTGGTCGTTTCTAGCAGATGGGATAAGTGCCTACAGTTATGGTGGAACATTGCATGATAGTTTATTTGTTACATTTAACGCTCCCGGCTTTCATACTTTTAGTGCTACATGGTTCGACAGTATAAACAATTGTACCATGGTTGGCGTAGTGCATATTTTGGTTCCTCTTATCCCTCACTTTAATTACCAAATTAGTTGTGGAACTACTCCAAACCAATTGCTTGTTACATTTTCCGACCAAAGTGAACACTTGGGTAGTTACCCTGCTGCAACTTGGTGGCTTGATGGTATAAACATGGGCACCAGCAGTCAGTTA
>CAZJBB010000079.1:0-13207 GCA_964543995.1 uncultured Bacteroidales bacterium | reverse complement strand
CGGTCAAATTAACTAATTGTTCTGCAAAAGCTTTTAAATCTGCCATTTCTATTATGTTTTAAATTGTTTTTAATTAATTTTATTTTTCTGATAACGTTTTAACGATACCTGCCAGTTTGTTTTTTCCTGACTGTAAAGCAGAAACAACATTCTTAGCTGGTGATTGTAATAGTCCGATAACTTCACCTATCATTTCGTTCTTCGTCTTAATATTGGCGAGAGCGTCAAGTAAGTTATCGCCTATGTAAATACTTTCTTCAATAAAGGCTGCCTTTACAGCAGGTTTTGCAGCTTTCTTACGGAAATCTCTAATGAGTTTTGCGGGATCGCTGCTGATATCTGAAAGCATTATTGAGGTAGGTCCATTCAATATGGGATAAATTTCTTCGAAATTCTTCCCTGATTGTTCCATTGCGCGTTTAAGCAAGGTGTTTTTTACAACCTGAAGTTTAATCTCTCTTTTAAAACATTGCCTACGGAAATTATTAATAGTTTCAACATTTAAGCTGGAAGTATCCGTAATATACACATTAGGATATGTGTTTAAAAGATCTGTTATTGAATCTACAAGTTGATTTTTCTCTTCTTTTCTCATGTCTGTTTTATTTTTCGCAGTTTTTGAAAAGCATTAAACAATAGATTTCGGTTCAACCTGAATACCTAAACTCATTGTGCTTGAAAGGTAGATACTTTTAATGTAAGTACCCTTAGCAGCAGCAGGTTTCAGTTTAACGATAGAAGACAGTAGTTCTTTTGCATTTTCTGTAATTTTATCATCTTCGAATGATACTTTAGCCACAGAGGCATGAACAATACCGTATTTATCAACCTTAAAGTCAATTTTCCCCGCTTTTACTTCGGTAACTGCTTTTCCAACATCCATGGTAACAGTACCGGTCTTAGGGTTAGGCATTAACCCACGAGGTCCCAAAATTTTGCCTAAGGCTCCGATTTTCGGCATAATGCTTGGCATAGTGATAATTACATCAATATCTGTCCAACCATCCTTGATTTTTTGTATATAATCATCAAGTCCGTAAAAATCAGCGCCTGCTGCTTTAGCTTCTTCTTCTTTATCAGGGGTGCATAGAACCAAAACTCTTATGGTTTTTCCGGTTCCATGGGGTAAAGTTACAATTCCTCTAACCATCTGATTTGCTTTACGAGGGTCAACACCTAAACGAACGTCAAGATCCACAGAAGCATCAAATTTAGTCGTAGTGATGTTCTTAACAATCTTTACCGCTTCAGTTAAAGCATATACCGCGTTTTTATCGAATTTCGCTATAGCCTCTTTGCGTTTTTTTGAAATTTTAGCCATTTTTAATTGCAGTTAATCTTTTATTTATAACTGTTATTTAATTTTCAAAAGGAGGTGTTCCTTTGACGGTGATACCCATACTTCTTGCGGTTCCGGCCACCATTCGCATGGCTGATTCGACCGTAAACGCGTTTAAGTCTGGCATTTTTGATTCAGCAATTTCTTTAACATCATCCCAACTAACAGAAGCAACTTTATTTCTATTCGGTTCAGGAGAACCTTTTTTCAACTTGGTTAATTCCATCAATTGTATGGCTACCGGAGGATTTTTAATGATAAAATCAAAAGACTTATCTTTAAAAACGGTAATGATAACAGGTAATACTTTTCCGGCTTTATCTTGCGTACGAGCATTAAACTGTTTACAAAACTCCATGATATTTACCCCTTTTGATCCCAATGCGGGTCCAATAGGTGGTGAAGGATTTGCTGCTCCCCCTTTGATCTGTAATTTAATTAGTCCACTTACTTCTTTTGCCATTGTAACATTTTTTTTAATTTACAAACCTACAGGCCCATTATTCTTTTTCTACTTGAGTAAAACTGAGCTCCAGAGGAGTTTTTCTACCGAATATCTTTACCATAACCTTCAGTTTTTTCTTTTCTTCGTTAATTTCTTCGATTACTCCGCTAAAACTATTAAATGGTCCATCTATTACAGTAACAGATTCACCCAAAATAAAATTCACATTGACTTCTTCTCCTTGTTCTGAAAGTTCATCAACTTTACCAAGAATTCGATTGACTTCGCTCGGGCGCATGGCAACCGGCTCCCCTTTTGAACCTAAAAATCCAATAACACCGGGTATATTCTTGATAATATGAGGTATTTCACCAACCAAACAAGCTTCTATTAGTACGTAACCTGGAAAATAGTTGCGTTCTTTAGCTAATTTCTTACCTTTTCTTACCTGATAAACTTTTTCAGTTGGGATTAATATTTGCGAAATATACTCAGTAAGATTCAGGCGATTTATTTCGCTTTCAAGGTATTGTTTTACCTTTTTTTCGTTGCCAGTAATCGCTCTGACTACATACCATTTTTTAAGAATTTCGCTCATATTATTTCAACATCAATGAGAGTGAACAATTTGCTTGAACATTATAATAAAACTATACCTGATTATCTTCTGTTGATTTCTAAGTTATGGAAGCTAACTTAAGAAGCAAAATCATTTCTGATAATCGGTAAGGAGATATTCTATTTTAACTAAAAAACCAATAAAAGAAACCTAATATGCCTCTCCAAACAGTAGCTGCAGCAGTAGGGTCTTCTTTATTAAGACTACCGTGAATTCCAAAAACCATATCAAACAGGAAAATCACAACAGCTATAATAAGTGAAGCAATAGATACTACAAGAGCACTGCTTTGCAATTCACTCCATGAAGGCCACGAAACTTTATTCATAAGTTCGTCGTAGCTTTCTATTATGTAATTTTTTATTTTTTTGAACATTTTTTCTTTTGTCTAAGGCACGGGAGGAAGGATTTGAACCCTCAACCAATGGTTTTGGAGACCACTACTCTACCAATTGAGCTACTCCCGTATTTAATTCAAAGGTATCCGATGAAGGATACCTTTGAAAATGTTATTAATCTAAAATTTCAATAACCTGACCAGCACCTACGGTACGTCCACCTTCACGAATTGCAAAACGCAAGTTTTTGCTCATAGCGATAGTTGAAAGTAAATGAACTTCGATTGTGGTGTTATCACCTGGCATAATCATTTCTACACCTGCTGGTAAGAAAATTTCACCGGTAACGTCAGTGGTTCTGAAATAGAATTGAGGACGATATTTATTGTGGAAAGGAGTGTGACGTCCACCTTCTTGGGTTTTCAAAACGTACACTTCGGCTTTGAATAATTTGTGAGGAGTTACAGAACCCGGTTTAGCAATAACCATTCCTCTACGAATTTCTTCTTTGTCGATTCCGCGGAGTAATAAACCGGTATTGTCACCAGCTTCTCCTCTGTCAAGAATTTTACGGAACATTTCAACTCCGGTAACAACTGATTTGAGTTTTTCAGCACCCATACCAATAATGTCAACTGGATCTCCTGAGTTAATTACACCGGTTTCAATTCTTCCGGTAGCAACGGTTCCACGTCCGGTAATTGAGAAAACATCTTCAATAGGCATTAAGAAGTCTTTATCAACATCACGAGGAGGAATTGGAATATAGTTATCCACTGCATCCATAAGTTCCATGATTTTGTCAATCCATACGGGTTCTTTGTTCAAACCACCTAATGCAGAACCTCTGATAACAGGAGTAGAATCACCATCAAAACCGTAGAATGTCAATAATTCACGAACTTCCATTTCAACAAGGTCTAATAATTCAGGATCATCAACCATGTCCACTTTGTTCATGAAAACAACCAATTTAGGAACACCAACTTGGCGAGCTAATAAGATGTGTTCACGAGTTTGAGGCATGGGACCATCTGTAGCAGCAACAACTAATATAGCTCCGTCCATTTGGGCAGCACCTGTAACCATGTTCTTAACGTAGTCAGCGTGACCTGGACAGTCAACGTGAGCATAGTGTCTGTTCATTGTTGAATATTCAACGTGAGCAGTATTAATAGTAATCCCTCTTTCTTTTTCTTCAGGAGCATTGTCAATAGAATCAAATGATCTAAATTCTGACAATCCCTTATCTGCAAGAGTTAAGGTGATAGCTGCAGTTAAAGTTGTTTTACCATGATCGATATGACCAATTGTACCAATATTTACGTGTGGTTTGGAACGATCGAATTTTTCTTTTGCCATGTTGCTTAATGTTAAATTGAATTATATATACTTATTTTAAAATAAAAACCAAATGAGCCAATGACGAGAGTTGAACTCGTGACCCCTTCCTTACCAAGGAAGTGCTCTACCTCTGAGCTACATCGGCTTAATAGAGCGGAAGACGGGGCTCGAACCCGCCACCTAAAGCTTGGAAGGCTTTCGCTCTACCAAATGAGCTACTTCCGCAAA
Organism: uncultured Bacteroidales bacterium; assembly: GCA_964543995.1. Lineage (GTDB taxonomy): Bacteria > Bacteroidota > Bacteroidia > Bacteroidales > CAIXTV01 > CAIXTV01. The sequence continues at coordinate 8,894 of CAZJBB010000079.1, read as the reverse complement.
ATTGTGGGGAGAGAAGGATTCGAACCTCCGAAGGCTGTGCCAACAGATTTACAGTCTGCCCCATTTGACCGCTCTGGTACCTCCCCAATTTTTTTTATGCCGAGCCGATGGAGGGATTCGAACCCCCGACCAGCTGATTACAAATCAGCTGCTCTGGCCAACTGAGCTACATCGGCATTTCAAAGAACTTCCTTTATAAAGATCTGCTTTACAGTTTTATAGAAAATAAAAAGCAGACCTCTGTTAAAAGGTCTGCAAAGATATACAAGATATTTTAATATACAAATGTTTTTTGAAAATAATTTTTATATCCCCTTGATTTTTTCTTTATGCTTCACCAATTGTTTCTTTAATGCATCTATTGCTGAATCTACAGATTCTTCAAATGACTTGGTTTCTTTTTTGGCAAATAAATCATTCCCTTTGATTGCTAAACGAATTTCCGCTATTTTATGCTGGGTCTTTTCATTGCTGTCCAATCTTAGGGTTACATCACTCCCTATAATTCCATCGTGCATGGAACTTAATTTAGAGATTTTGTCTTGAATAAATTCGTCTAATTTTTTGTCGGTTTTAAATTTCACCGAATTAATGTTCACTTTCATATGTCCTCCTTTATTTATGCCCTTGGGTGGGCGAGTTTATAGATGTTTTTTAATTTTGACATGGTGTTATGGGTGTATACTTGAGTAGCTGCTAAATTAGCATGTCCTAATATTTCTTTTATGGCATTAATATCGGCTCCATTATCCAACATGTGCGTTGCAAAGGTATGTCGTAATACATGTGGACTTTTTTTATCAATTGTGCTAACCATTTCAAGATATGAATGAACAATTCTATATACCATTTTAGGGTACATTTTCTTCATTTTATCAGTAACAAATATAGGAGTATTAGGTTCACAATCGGAAAAAATTGATTTTAAGACATCAATATAATTCGTCATTTTTTGATTTAAGTGGGTGCTTAAGGGGATGATTCTTTCTTTTTTTCTTTTCCCAAGTACCTTTACTGTCGATTGATATTGATTGTAATCCGATATTTTTAATTGAATCAGCTCAGATAACCTCATTCCGGTTCCATAAAGCAATTCAAGGAGCAAATTATCTCTTATTTGGTTGAAGTCATTACCAATAGTATAATTGGAAAATAAGCTTGCCATATCTTCTTTTTCAATAAAAGAAGGAAGCCGCTTAGAAGTTTTAGGCGAAATAACTTTTTGTAATGGATTATTTTCTACCACTCCTTTTTTAACAAGGTACTTGAAATACGTTTTAAGTGCCGAAAGCTTACGGTTAACGCTCTTGGGATTCATTTTTTGATCAAGCAAATCAATGACCCAAGAACGAATCATTTCTGAAGTGGATGCTTCAACTTCATCAACAGAATAAAAACCGTGTAAATAGGATTGAAATTGATCCAAATCGTGCCGGTAAGCAGTAATTGAGTGGGGCGATAACTTTTTTTCGAACTGGAGATGGAGTAAGAATTCTTCTATCATTAAAAAAAAATTTGCTTAACCGAGTAAATTATCAACGCATAAATATACGAAATATTTTACCCTGCAAGCAAATTTTGCAGTAAAAAAAATAAAAACCTTACTTATTGTTCTCTATTTCCTGAATGAGCTGCTGAATGTAAATGGCTTTTAAGCGAGTCATTCTTTTAGTTACAGAAGGTTTAGTAAACTTTTGTCTTTCACGAAGTTCTTTTACCGTACCGGTTTTTTCGAATTTTCTTTTGAGTTTTTTTAAAGCTTTGTCAATGTTTTCACCTTCTTTAATAGGAACTATGATCATAAAAAATCTGTCTTTCTGTTAATAATTATATGAATTCTTTTTCAAATAGAATTTTGAAGGGTGCAAAGTTATAATTAAATTTTTGATTGACAAGCATTTTTGCAATTATTTAGTTCAATTTTTCTGTTGGTCACTAAATTAGTTCAATAATGTAAACTTGACTTGCATGGTACATTTCACTCTAACTGCTTTTCCCGATTGCTTTCCGGGAGTCCATGTAGGCATCATTTTCACGACCCTGGTTGCTTCTTCATCACATCCTCCACCTATACCTCTTTGCACTTCCACGTCAGAAATGGTGCCGTTTTTGTTGACCACAAAGCTTAAAAAAACCGTACCTTGAACTCCGGTTTCTTTAGCTATTCTTGGATAATTAATGTTTTTGTAAAGAAAGTCTAAACGGCTGTCTTCTCCTCCGGGATATTCAGGATATTCCGTTACAATCAATTCGGGTTTTGAATGGTCCTCTTGATCAATAACATCAATTTTCCTCTCTCCTATAAAGGAAGAAGAATCACTAAATACATAATGCGCATTTTCATTGGGTATTTTTACTTCGGTTCTACCTTCACCAACTGTATCCACTTCATTTAGGTTAGTTGTGGGAATAAAATTTTGTGGTTTAATTTTCTCTTCTAATTCGGAGGTTTTAGGTAAATCGGGAATGATTACCTTTTCTTCAGGGAGTGTGCTCAGAACAATCATGGAATCTTTTACTTCAACCAAAGGTAAAAAGTTATCCAATCGATGGTAATACGATTTCATCATAGGAATACCAACACTTACAATGAAAAAGAAAATGGCAATGGCAAGTCCTGTAAACAGGCGCTTTTGATACGTCCTTCGGAGATAGAAGGCTCCATAAGATTGATTTCGGTTTGAAAAAACCAGCTCATCCAGGCTTTCGACTTTTTTTGTTTTCATGGCAAATCATGTTTAGGGTTTACATTTTAAGTGCCGAAAAGAACGATTCTTATCGAAGTAGAATTGCTTTCATAGTAATATTAAAACGAAGGAAATACGAATTTATTGTCTGTATTCATCTGAAAACAAATCATTCACAGATAACCAGAACCATATTTTTCGCCAATGGGTTACAAAGTTTATAATGCAAATCGGTGTATCCCGATTTTTAATATGGATATACTACAAACAAAAATCCCTCTTCATGTATTCCAAGAAGAGGGATTCAATATCATTAAGAAATTTCTAGTTCAATGTGAACTTAATAGGCATATTAAACTGAACTCTCACAGCCTTTCCGGTTTGTTTTCCTGCATTCCAAGGAGGGAATAACTTCACCACTCTAACGGCTTCTTCATCACAACCTCCACCAATACCACGAAGAACTTTTACATCTGTTACTTTTCCTCTTTCATCAATTACAAAAGTAACATATACGGTTCCCTGAATTCCACTTTCTTTAGCCATCTGTGGGTATTTAATGTTTTCGGTCAAGAATTTGATGCGTGATTCATCACCACCCGGATAAGAAGGCATTTCTTCCACAATGGTAAATACCGGTGCCTTTTCAGGTTCGTCAATAACCGTAGTTTTGGAATTGTCCACAGTAATATTTTCGTCCACAGGCGGAGCCACTTGTTTATTCAAATCGTCTTGATTTAAACTTGTATTGGTAGTTTCTGTAGTATCTGTGGTCACAATTGGTGCTGTAAATTTCACTTTTTGTTCCATAGCTTCAGGTGGAGGAGGCGGTGGTGGTGGGGGTTGATCGGCATCCGGTGGGGGAGCCAACATTTCAGCACCAACCGTTTTGTCTTCCATAGCATTGGTTTTTCTGTTCAAATAGCTGGTTACCATTGGAATAGCAACACTTACAATAAGTACTGAACAAGATATAAGCAGAGCAATGGTTACATGCTTCTTGTATATTTTTCTTAAATGGTAAGCTCCGTATGATTTATTTCTGTTGTTGAAGACGATTTCGTCTAAACTTTCAACTTTTTCTTTAGCCATAACTTAAAATTTTATCAATGTATAAATTATCCTGTTTATTTTGGAGCGGTTTCCAGCAATTTAAGTTCCTCAGGAGACAGATCAACCACAGCATATTGAGCAATGTCTGTAATGGCCATTTCATCAATAATATCAACAATATTTCTATATTTAGCTTTTTCTGCAGCTTTAATTAAAATAATTGGAGACATGGGATCTTTCTTTTTAGCTTGCTTAATTTGCGCATTCAAAGTATCTGTACTCATTACAAGTTCACCTTTTTTTACCTTTTCCTTAAGCTCATATATTTCTTTGAAAACCACTTTATTGCGTTCCAACAAATACTTGCGTATGCCATCCTTGCTGAAATTCGTTTTTACAAGCACGGGTTCAGGCTTACCTTTTTCAATAGCTCCTTCGTAATAATACAACTTATCATTTTCGTCTAAAATGATATTTACAGTTCTTCTTGCATCAACTTTAGGAGCATCCTTGATTTCAGTGTTTTTTTCGGGCATGGTAATTTCCATTACCTTAGGCTTATTAAAAGCGGTAGTTAGCATAAAGAATGTAATCAGCAAACACATTAAGTCAACCATCGGTGTCATGTCGATGTGGGTTGAATGTTTTTTAGGTTTTCTTTTTCCACCGGATTTTTTCCCGGCGTCGTTTTCCATTATTTCGGCCATAATTTATTTCCTCCGTATTTGCTATTATTTAATATCAACTAAAGTGGCTTCCTCTTTAACGAGGTTGGTCGTTAAATTAAATTTATTAACTTTATTATCCTGAAGAATGTCCATGATTTTCTTCACCACTTTAAAGTCGGAATTTCCATCTCCTTTAATGGCTACTTCGGCATTAGGATTACTCAAACGAGTAAAGCGCACCCACATAGCCAGTTGATTGTCGGTGGAATCGATTGGAATTCCTGTTTGTAAAGCCGCACTTTCTTTTCCATCTTTAGAATTAATCCACTTTTTCATATTTAAAATGGGCATTCCAAAGGAAGCTAGTTTAGTAAAACGGAGTGCTTCTTCAGGCGAAAAGTTCACATTATATTGCTTGCCCATGCTTAGCAATACGTCTTTACGGTAGGAAGTAGAACTGTCTTTTCCGTTATCAAGATTGTAAAACACTTTGTTGTCTTTATCTACAAGAATAGTAATGATGTTTTTATCAGGGGAAACCTTTTCCGAAATCGAACTGGGTGTGTCAATCACAGCTGCTTCTTGTGGTCGAAAAGAAGAAGTGAGCATAAAGAAAGTCAGCAGCAGGGAAAAGAGGTCCACCAAAGGCGTCATATCTATCTTCGGTGATTTTACCGGTAGTTTGATTTTTGGCATGGTAAAATATTTAGTTTATTGATACCTCAGTTTATCTTAAATTATTTAAGTTGAGCTGCAAATGTTTGAACTACGCTAAAGCTGGCTTCGTCCATTTTAAAAGTTAGGTTATCAATGCGAGTTGAAAACATATTATAAAGAATAATGGCTAAGGTTGATCCGGTGATACCAAAAGCAGTGTTGATAAGTGCTTCAGAAATACCGGTAGCTAAAGCCAATGCATCAGGTGATCCGGCAGAAGCCAAAGCAGCAAACGCTCTAATCATACCCAATACAGTACCGATAAGACCAATAAGTACAGCGATAGAGGCAATGGTAGATAGAATAACTAAGTTTTTCGACATCATGGGTAATTCAAGTGCAGAAGCTTCTTCAATTTCTTTTTGTAAAGAAAGAATTTTTTGTTCTTTTTCCAATTTTTCATCATCACGGAGTTCAGCAAATTTAGCTAAAGCAGCTTTCATAATATTAGCAAGTGAACCTTTTTGTTTATCACATTCTTTTACTGCAGCATCAATTTGATTAGTGCTCATGTAGTTTTGAATATTCTTTACAAAAACATTGGTTTTTCCTTTTCCTTTTGCTTTTGATAAGGTAATCGCTCTTTCAATTGAAAAAGTAACTAAGATTAATAGTAGGGAAATCAAAATTGGCACAATTAGCCCGCCTTTATAAACCATAGCTAAGTAGTTTCCTGGTAATGGGTGACCTTCAGGATTCCCACCTTCAAAATTGATTGGGTTTCCCATAATAAATTTATAAATGAGATACGCAACAACTAAAGATATCAGGATGGCACTGATGGCAAACGCTGATTGTAATGCGTCTTTTAATGAGTTTCCTTTTTGCACTGTTTGTTTGTTCATTTTGTTTGAAATTTAAATTTATAATTCATTTATGCTTATTTTCTTTAATGCGACAAATATAGAAATATATTTTTGATGTTTACATTAAGGGTAAAAAATTGAACGTGATTCTAACGTATTTATTATGAAAAAATCACTTTTCAATACATTTGTTTTTCACTTCTTTCATTATGGTTAATGCTCTTTCGTTTTTAGCATCAGAAAGAATGATTTTTTCGCTATAAAATTTGGCCTTGCAATAATCTTTTGCTTGCAGTAAATAGTAAGCAGCCAAATATCCATAAGCTTGTACTAAATCTTTTTGGTTTTTAACCGTATCAGCAACAGCGATATTGATATAAGATTCGAACCAAGGTTTAGCCAATCCATTTTTATTATCAGGGTCTAGAGCCATGTTGGTAGAGGCTCTCCAAAGGTAAGCTTGCATAAAATCGGGTTTCTTAGCAATGAGATATCCAAAAGTAGTATCGGCTTTGGCATAATCTGGAACAAAGAAATAGGCTTTTCCTAAATTGAAATAGTCGGTTAAAGTAGCCATCCCTTTTTCTATTTTTGTTTCGTATATTTTTACTGCCTCCGGATACTTTTTCATTTTATTATAAGTAATTGCCATTTCTGTGTACAAATCGGAATTTGCGGTATCAAGGGCAATTGCCAAACGATATTTTTCAACTGCTATGGAATCGCTTCCTAACTTCGATAGTATCCTTCCATAATAAGCATAATCCGAAGAAATAATCTTGTTGGCTTTGGTATTCGCAAAGAACTTAACAATATAGGTTTGGGCTTTTGCATACTCTTTGGTTTCGAAATAGGAATATCCGAGTAAGCGGTTCAAGACGTTAAATGAAGTATCTTTTTGGAAAATTTCATTGATCAGCTGAATGGAACCGGAATAATCCTTTGTTAGAAACATAAAAGAAGCATATCGTACTTTAGCATAGGTGTTTTGGCTTGAAAGTTCAATGAATTTGCTATAGTTTTTCTTTGCATTTTCAAATTGACCTGCCATGGAGTAGATTTCGGCCAATTCTCTATATGCCGGCGCAAAGGTGGAATCGATTTCAATGGCTTCTTTATAAAAACCAACGGCATCGGTGTATTTTTTTGCACGAGTCCAAAGCTGCCCTAGGCGTAATTTTGCTTTTGGGGATTTTGGATCCAAGGATTGGGCTTTTTTATAATACAAAATTGCATTGGAGCCATCATTATTTAAAAACAAATAGACATCCCCACGAATAATAGAAATTTCTGCATTTTTCGGATCCAAGGCTTCGGCTTTATCAAGCAGCGCATTTACTTGGTCGGGATTGCTGTTTTCTGCACGAGTATAGGAATCTGCTATCTTATAATAAACCAGTGACTGACGATCATTTGCCATAACCAATTTATTTTGACGTGTTGGAAGAAGCGCAAGTGCTTTATCAAATTTAGCCTGAGCATCCGCCTTATTGTTGCCATATAAGGAAACTTTTCCCAAACCAATATAATTCAATGGGTTGCTTGGGTCTTTTTCGATGCCTTTATTAAAAAGAATGGTTGCAGGTTCGGCAACCTCTTTTAAAGTTACCGTAATGGAATCGGTAAAATATTCTTTAAGGTATGTTTCACCATAATAGTAATACACATCTCCATTGTTAGGTTGGTCTTTCAATAGTTTTTCATAAATGCTGTTTGCAGCTTCGAATTGTTCACTATTGGTAAGCGAAATGGCTGTTTTTAAATCTTGTGAAAAAACGCTCGAAGCAAAAAACATCAGTGAAAAGAATAGGAAGTTGATTTTCTTAGTTATTGAATTCATTGTATTATGTTTTTATGATATTAATTCTTATTTTTTTACTTGTACCAATCTTACCGGCATCGTAGCAGGCACCATTCCGGCTTTGAGAATAATGCGTTGCCCTTTATCCCCGGCTACAAATGAAGCAAAGCCTGTGCCAAGACCTGAAAATGTTTCTTTGCTGATAATATACACTTCGCGACGCAATGGATAGGAGCTTTCAGCAATATAGCCTTGGTATGGCTTACAGAATAATCCACTTCCGTCGGTATTGTTTTCGTTTCCGATTTCTACAACATTAATATTGTTAAGGAATTTATGGCTCAGGGTATCATCCCTGTCACTAATCCAGTTTACGCCAATAATTCCAATGGCATTGGGATTGTTTTCTACAAATTTGATTACTTCCGGATTCGATTGAACTGCAAAACAGTATTCGGGTAAGGCTTGGTTTATTTTAAATTGTTCTTTAATTTGGCGAACATTTCCGGATTTATTATTATCGAAAACCACTTTTAAGTCGCCCAAATTGGATTTCTTTGTCAACTGGCTCCAATTTTTAATTTTTCCGGTAAAAATGTCTTTAATTTGATCCCATCTTAATAAGGTATCCGTATTTTTCTTATTCACGATAAAGGACATTCCGTCGTAGGCAATTTTTGTAGTCCTTGGGATGAGTTGTTTGTTTTTCAAATACTGATCCTCGGTGTCTTTGAGCTTGCGATTTACAATCACTAAGCGAACAGTATCATTCATTAAATCGTTAATTACGTCCACTTCAGGTTTATAAGTGACGTCCACTTTTGCATACTTATAAATGGCGTGAAACACTTGCAGTTCCGCGTCAATTAATAATTGGTAAGATTCATCGGCCGTGATTTTGATGTGTCCCCGAGTGGGGGTTTCATCAATAATTCCACTTGGGTTTCCGCAAGCAAATAATAGGGTGATTATTGCAATTGCGAAAAGGGCTTTCATTGTTTTTGTTTTCATTGTATATTAGGTTTGACGGTTTTGTTTTAAAGTCATAAGGCTACGAACCAAACGAAATATCCCATAAGCGATAAAGAAAAACCCGAAAACAAATTTAATATTCTGAGGGATATCCGGAAAATTGGGAGATAAAAGTATAAAACATCCCAGC
>CAZJBB010000078.1:0-13214 GCA_964543995.1 uncultured Bacteroidales bacterium | reverse complement strand
AAATTGAAACCAAAAGTAAAGTTACAGCAGCATCTTTATTAGTTGCTTTAGGAATCATATACGGAGATATAGGAACGAGCCCATTATATGTTTTTAAAGCCATTGTTGGCGATCGTCCAATTTCGGAGATTTTGGTTTTTGGAGGTATTTCCTGTGTGTTTTGGACTTTGGTACTTCAAACAACCATTAAATATATATGGCTCACATTAAAAGCTGATAATCAAGGTGAAGGGGGGATATTCTCTTTGTATGCATTAATAAGACGCTTTGGGAAATATCTAATAATCCCTACCATTTTAGGGGCAACTACCTTACTTGCTGATGGAATCATTACTCCACCGATTACGGTTTCATCTGCGATAGAAGGCTTATCGCTGGTCAAAGGCTTGGAAGATTTACCTACCGTTGGAATCGTTATTGTGATTTTATCTTTGTTGTTTTTCTTTCAACGCTTTGGAACCCAAAAAGTGGGCAGTGCTTTTGGACCGGTAATGGTGATTTGGTTCTTAATGTTATTTGTGGTAGGAATTTCTCAAATTGCAACTTTTCCTGCCATTTTAAAATCCTTAAGTCCACATTATGCTTATGAACTATTGATAATGTATCCAAAAGGGTTCTGGTTATTAGGAGCTGTGTTTTTAGCAACCACCGGAGCCGAAGCTTTATACTCTGATTTAGGACATTGCGGTAAAAGAAACATTAGAATCACATGGGGATTTGTAAAAGTAAGTTTAATGGCTTGTTATATGGGACAAGGAGCATGGATAATGAACCAAGGCGAATCTTTACTGAACGGAAGGAATCCTTTTTTCGAAATGATACCGCATTGGTTTATCATTCCCGGAATCATAATTGCCACATTTGCCTCTATCATCGCATCCCAAGCTTTAATTAGTGGAAGTTATACCCTTATCAGTGAAGCCATGAACTTGAACTTTTGGCCTCGTGTGGCAGTTCGGCAACCTACCGAAATTAAAGGACAAATTTATATCCCCAGTGTCAACAATATTTTATGGGTAGGCTGTATTTTAATGGTGTTATATTTTCAAAACTCCACTCACATGGAGGCGGCCTATGGGTTTTCCATTACGGTTGCCATGATGATGACTACCATTTTGTTGAGTCATTATTTAGTTTATATCCTTAAATGGAATAAAATTTTGATTTTCGGACTGATGTTGCTTTTTGCCACCGTGGAAATTTCATTTTTTATTGCCAATGTGGCCAAAATTAAAGAAAGGTGGATGTTCTTGTTTTTTGAACTGTTTATTTTTACCACCATGTATGTTTGGTACTATGCTCGAAAAATCAATAATCGCCATATAAAATTTGTTGACTTAGGAAAGTATGCAGGAAGACTTAAAGAGTTAAGTGAAGATGACGAAATACCCAAATTTTCTACCCATCTTATTTATTTAACCAAAGCGAACAATAGACACGAAGTTGAAGAGAAAATCATTAAATCCATCTTTGCCAAAAAGCCAAAACGGGCGGATGTGTATTGGTTTCTTCATATAAATCGAAGCGATAAGCCTTATACCTTAACATATGATGTATCGGAATTGGTTGATGATAAATTAATCAAGGTAAATATTAATGTGGGGTTTAGAGTGCAACCACGAACCGAATTTTACTTTAAACGCATTGTTCAGGAATTGGTGATAAATAAAGAGCTTAATCTTCATATTCGGCCGGATGGCTCTACCAAATACAACCCTGAACCTGACTTTAAATTTGTGGTTATCGAGAAATTTCTTTCAGTGGAAAATGAATTCACCATACGAGACGGGCTGTTGTTAAACTCATATTTCTTATTGAAAAGGGTTGGGCAAAGTGATGAAAGAGCTTTTGGATTAGATAAAAGCGATGTAGTTATTGAGCAAACTCCATTGGTATACCAACCGCTTAGCAATATTCAACTCACCAGATGTCAGAAATAACTCAAGTTCTATAAGATGAAAACAGATGTATCAGCGGTGCTTTTTACTAAGTATTTTACTTTGGAAAACCCTAAAATAGAAATAACCTTAAAAGACCGTACAGTGTTAATTGGTATTTTTGTGGGTTATTTTCGTGGAGATGAGCTTGCAAAAGAATCCTTTGTTAAAATGTGGCATTTTTCTAAAGATAAAAATGCGGACGTTCTCGATCACCAATTGCTTGACTTAGATAAAAACCAAATTATTCAGCAAAAGGATATTTTACAAATTCACTTTTTTGAAGATGATTCTGTGATGAATTTCACTGAATAGGAGGGGCTTCTAAATATTGTATCGTTTTGTTCTGTGATTGGGCATATTGAATTTCACTGAGAGTGGATTCCCCTATATATCCACCCACATTAATTACAAAAATCTCGTCCGCCAGGTCAATCTTTTGTTTATGCATGTTATCAAGCATCTCTTTAGTCCCATCCTTCCATACTTCATCATCGCCGGAATGACCAAATAAGCCGACGCTAATCACAATATTTCCTTCAAGTGTCAATTTTTTTTGAGCCTCGTTAAACTCGTCTTTGAATTTGGTGCTGCCACATAAAGTGATGATTTTGTGTTTTTTGTGCATGGTTTTATATGTATATGATAGATAAAGGAGGTTCTTCAAATGTACAAATTTTGATTTTTGCAAAGCAATTTGCATGAAAATTTATTGAACTGCAGTCTTTTACATTGCTTTTAAAGAAAAATATTTCAGCACTGAAATAATCTGTTTACCTTTGTGACAAATGAAACCCTCCCCATGAAAAAAATATTCATTTACATTGCTGTTTTAGGATTAGGTGCTTGTACTTCTGTGAAAGTAACCCATCTCAGCAAAAGCTCAAAGCCCTTTGAAAATCAGGGAATTCTCTTTGCTTTACCGAAAACCATAATTAAAGTGGAAGTAAGCATCAAGAAAACGCAACGTTTTAAAGGCCCCTTTTCTGAATATGCTGATAAATACCTAGGTCTGCAGAATGTGATTAAAACAGATCAAACCGTTTTTTCAATAGAAGATGCAAAACTAACCTCAATCACTGAGCCTGATTCTTCACAATTATATTTTATCAGCAAGCCATTCTCTTATTTAAAGCTTGATTTTGATGAAAATGGCTCTCTGCAATCCGCAAATAACTTTGAGAAACAGAAATTTCAAAAGAATATTAAACCCAAAAGTGAATCAAAAACAAGTTTATATTCTGATGTATTTAAATATTATGCCGACAACAATCTGTTTGAGAAAATTGATACCGTTACCGAAGAAGTTCATGCCGACACCGCTTCATTCTTGAAACAAGTTTTGAAAAAAACCTTAGTTCAAAAACCGATTGTTCAAAGGGTAGAAGAAGCCGCTGATTATATTTTAAAGGTGAGGCAAAATCGCTTGAATATATTAAGTGCCATGAGTGAAGTTGCTTTTTCCAAAGAAAGTATTGCTTATATGAGTGAACAACTGGAGCGAATAGAAAATGAGTACATGACTTTATTTACCGGTATCATTGATGAAAAAATAGAAACCTTAACGTTTTTTATTGAGCCAAACCCTAATCAAGCTACCTACCCGGTGTTTGTTTTCTCACCATCGGAAGGCATCGTTGCCAATGTTTCAGATAAGTCATCAACGGTGGTACTACAGATAAATTCAGAAAAGACTTATGGGAAAATCTCAAACCAATTCTCTGCCAAGCATTATTCTAACGGTTTTCCTGTAAGAGTAGGTGAGCTGGCTGAAGTTACCTTGAAATCTTCCATATCAAATTTGGCCTATGAAAAAATTCTTGTTTTGCAGGACGGAATGCTATATAGAATTCCATTTAAAAAGCATTTTCGATTCAATACTTTTTCGACAGGGATGATGAAGTACATTAAAATGTAGTTTTGTTATTTTTCTGGTAAATTGAATTCAAATGATTCTGAATATCAAGAATAAATTATAATTTTGAGTTTTACATCTTACAAATTTTAAAAATAAAAAAATGAATAAATCAGAAATGTTTTCATTTATGACCGCAAATCCGGCATTCTATTTAGCAACCGTTGATGGGAATCAGGCCAGAGTAAGAGGGTTATTATTGCATAAAGCCGGTGAAGAGGGTATCTTTTTTACAACCGGAAAAATGCGTGATTTGTATAAGCAATTGAAAGCCAATCCAAATGTTGAAATGTGTTTCCATAAAGATAATATTTCAATTCGGGTTACAGGGGTTGCTGTGGAAACAGACGATTTAGGGGTTAAAAACGAAATCTTGGCAGCTCGTCCTTTTATGAAACCCATAGTTGAGAAATATGGTTTTGAACCCATGTCGGTTTTTTATGTAAAAAATGGCATGGCAACAGCTTGGACCATGGAAACCACCATGGCACCAAAAACATTTATCGAACTGTAACTAACTCATTTTGCTTTCTTCGAACCACTTTTTTCTGATTCGAAGCAAGGTTCTGAACATGGGTTCTTGAAGTTTTTCTTTTTCTTTCAATACCATGGCATCTCTAATCATTTCAGGTGGAGGTGTTGAGTCAGAAGCTGGTACACAGTTGTAATTTTTTCTTGAAAAGTCAAAAAGCAAGTCTTGAAGTTTGTTTTTGGAGATATTATCGGAAACATAAAAATAATCCGGTTTCAACAAGTTTTCGGTATGTAGCATTCTCTTCTCTTTTAACGCAATTTGATGTAACTCAGTCCCGGGATAAATTCTTAATCCAATAGTCATATGCACCATATCAAGTGGTGAAATGTATTGAGATATAAATTCAAAGGTCTCATTTACAGTGTGTTCATCTTCACCTGGGCCTCCAAATAAAAAAAACCACATGGTTGGCATGTCGAAGTCTTTAATCAACTTCGCAGTCTTTTGCAATTTAGCAAGGGAGAAATTCTTTTTTAGGCTCAATAACATTTTAGGAGAAGCAGAATCCGGGGTTGTATCTACTTGAGCAAATCCGGCTTTTCTCATCAATTCAAACAATTCAGCTGTAGCGTGAGCAGGATTAATTCCCATAGTTCTCAAGCGAACAGGAATCCCTTTTTTGATGATTTCTCTGCAAATGTTTTCTGCATGTTGGGGGGGATCATTAAATGTTGAATCTACAAATTCAAAAGTGACACATCCTAAGCGATGATAGGCTTCTTCAATTTCTTTAGCGATTTCAACTGCACTTCTTAATCTATAGTTTTTTCCTTCAATGATGGGGTAGGTGCAATAAATGCACTGATGGTAACATCCTCTTTTCGTTTGAATGGAATATACCCCTCTTTCGACATAGGGTTTAAAATTGATTTTATTGTCAATTTCCGAAAATGGAATCTGAAGATTATGATTCCTTGAAGGGTTGGATGTTGAAACAATGTCACTTGTGTTTTTTACCATAACCCCTTGAATATCATGTGGTGAAATGCCTTTTTCTAATGCGTTTAACAATAAGGGGAAACTCATTTCGGCTTCGCCAACAATCCCATAATCAGCCCCGGTAAGATGTAAGATTTCATTTGGGCATATACTAAATCCGCTTCCCCCTAAAATTAGAGGCGCAGTTGTCGCAGCTTTTATTGGGTTGATGAACTTTTCTATAATCTCAGGAATATAAAATTTGGGACGATCCATAACCATATCGTCAACATTTCTAATACTTACGCCAATGAAATCCGGTTTGAAATTGGAAATAACTTCTGATATCATTTCCGAAGGAGTAAATACGCCATCAAAGATTTCAACAATGAAGTCCTTGGATAAAATAGTATAAAGAATAGACAAACCAATAGGAGGTACTGGATATGGAAAGCGTTCGGTATTACTGTTTACAAGGAGTACTTTTCTCATATCGCAAAAATACAAATATTAAACATAGCGCAAATCTTAAAAAATACTGAAGGCAAGTCTAAACTTTAGGAAAATTATTACTTTTGTGCTAAATCCTAAAATTAAACCCATGAAAAAATTATTTTTATTTCTCGTACTTGGTATTTTTATTATAAACGTAAACACCGGTTGTAAAAACGGAAATACTTCTTCTGCCGACTCCACAAAAGTAAGTTCAACCCTCAGTGTGGATACATTTTTGATGTCACCTGAGAAATGGGCTGGTAAAGAAATCACACTTAAAGGGACCGTTTCTCATGTGTGTAAGCACAGTGGCAAAAAGCTTTTCTTGTTTGGTGCCGATGCCGAAAAAACAGTTAAAGTGAATGCCGGTGGTGATTTTTCTACTTTTGATATAAAATACGAAGGCTCCGATGTGGAAATTGTTGGAACTGTGGTTGAAGATGAAAAAATAGATGCAAACTATTTAAATGAATGGGAAGCCGATATTAAAAAGAACCTTGACGATAAAGACCAAAAAGTTTGTAACGAAGAAAATAAAGCCATCAGTGGTCAAGGAATAAACAAAACCAATGATTCAATTCAAGACCCATTTGCTGAAGTAAAAGCGTTTCGTAAAAAATTGGCTGAAAGTGGAAAAACATACATTTCCATTTACGCTATCAATATTAAATCCATGAAAGAATTGAAAAAGAATAAATAAATTTCTTTTTAAATACATGGCATCAAATAGTTTACGGATTTTCCGTAAGTGGAATAGAATTCTGCACCGAGATATTGGGTATTTTTTCTTTGGAATGACCATTATTTATTGTGTTTCAGGCATTGCCCTGAATCATAAAAGCGATTGGAATCCCAATTATAATATTACCTCCGAAGATATTACCATTAGCGATAATATATCTAAGTCCACTGTTACTTTGGATTGGGTGATGAACTTGTTGAAAAAGTATCACGAGGAAGATCACTACAAAAAGTATTTTTTCCCTGATGAAAACACCCTGAAGATTTTTATTGATAATGGTTCTATCTCAATAGATATGAGTGAGAAAAACGGTTATATTGAGAAAATCACCAGACGACCCTTCTTTTTTGAAGTCAATTTTTTGCACTATAATCCAGGGAAATGGTGGTTATGGTTCTCTGATATCTTTTGTTTAGGATTGATCATCATAGCGATTACTGGCCTTTTTGTAATTGCAAAAAGTAAAAACAGTTTAAGCAAGAGAGGGGTGTGGTTTGTAATAGGAGGGGTGATTGTCCCCATTTTAGCTTTATTACTTCTTTAAAGAGTCCTTTTCCGTTATCACTTGTTTTTGTGATTTGCGAAATAAATCGCTTAATTTGTTAAATTCTCTTCGGTAGAACAAACCTACACCCTGGGTGTACAATGAAGTATTGTAATTTAATAAATTGTTATTGGCTCGATTAAAAGCGACCACTCTAAATCTTCCATCTTGGGTGATTTTAACTTCAACCTGCACATCACCAACTATTTGGTTGGCATTTTGCTTTCCTGCTAAGTTTGCTGTGGAGCCGCCTCCAACACCTATATTTCCGTCAATAACTACTCTGTCGTTAAATAATTGAGTAGATAATGCCACCTGAAGCTCTTCGTTCGAAAGTTTGTCACCACTTTGATATTTAACACCAATATCGAAATCTTTACTGATTTGCGAAAGCCAATTGCTTAATTGTGTGGAAATGATTTCAGTAGATGTAACTTCCACACCACTACCCAAAGCATTTCCGGTCTTGCTGTTTGCGGTGGGCATAAACCGATTCATCACCAGCAAAGAAAAGGTTTGACGTAACATCTCTTGCTCATTGGTAGTGTCAATTGAATTGTATACAAAAGATTTTACGGTATTGTCGCTATTGGGTAAGTCGAAGTTAAATTTAATGGTAGGGTTTGCCAATTTTCCACTCAATGCCAAAATGCTTTCGATTGGGATTCGTTTTGAATATACGCTGGAATCTTCACCTTTGGCAATATCATTTAATGAAGCTTTGGTTCTATATATGGCCCTGATATTGATATCGGCATCATATGGATCGCCATTCCACTTAATGGTGCCGCCTTTTTCAATTTTAAAACGTTTGTTGATAATGTTTTGTAGATTAAAGTAATAATCGCCATCGTTTAACACATACTCGCCTGACATTTGAAACCCGCCTTTCTTAGGAACTTCAATCTTTAGGTTTCCATCTCCATTGGCTTTTAATGTGCCTCCTGATTGAGGATCAAAATTAATTTGAACTGTCGCATCTTGATTCACCAGTAAGTCAAAATATAAACTAATATCAGAAGTATTTACAAATTCGCTATCAATATTTTGCTGAACACTTTTAGAAACAAAACTGATGAAATTGTTTTCCTTTAAAGTGCCTTCTTTGGAAATAGGAACCACAAACAAACTGCCTTTGTTGGGAGAAGCGGTTGCTTCTAATACCAGGTCTTCTACGGGACCTTTAATTTTTAAGCTTCCAGTCGTAAAAACCTTGCCATAAAAATTCTTGTTTTGTCCTCCATTGGTATTAAGCGATAAAAATTTTCGAGGTTCCACTAAAAAATCAAGCGAAAAATTTCGGAACCCATCATGAATAACTTTCCCTGTGACAATGGCTTTATTTCCGTAATCATCACTTACTGTGATATTATTGAAGTTAATGCTGTTAGGGGAAAAACTAATTTCATCAGCAAAATTATACTCGGTATTGGTATAATCTATTTTCATAATGGTTCGTTGCAACATCACTTTGCCTGTGAGTTCAGGATGATTTGCTTTTCCACCCAAATGAAGTTTTCCACTGGCTTTTCCAACCAAGGAAGAACAAAATCCTCTAACATAATGCTGAATGGACTTCAATTTAAAGTTTTCTAAATACACATCAAAAGCAAAGTTGTCTTTGTCAGCTTTCGGATAAAAATAGCCATTGGCAATGATGGGTTTGTTTTCAGTGTAATTTCCGGAATAAATGATTTCTAAGTTCGCATATATCGCATTCTTAGCATTGTCCCATTTCGAGTTGATAATAGCATCACCCAATTTATCTCCATTGAACCCGAAATTTTTAACCATTAAGTTGGAAATAAACTCAGGTGTTTCATAAACCTTTGAAATCTCTAGGGTTCCATTCATGATGCCACTAAACTGGGCGCTTTCAGGATCGATTACTTTGTCGAAATTAGACAAATTGAAATTTGAAAAGTTCACACTCAACTTTTTATCCGATTGGTGTGATATTTTGCCAGCTATCAACAATTCCTGGTCTTTATGTTTGAATATCAAATTGTTGACAGTGATATTGTTGCTGTCAATGCTTATGAAGTTGTTTGAATTCGTGGTCCAAGTGCTATCATTAATTGTAATATTGGATTGATTCAAGCATATTTTGTAAAATCCGGAGACAGGAAATTCAACATTCCCTGAAATATTCCCAGTACTTCGTGCACTTGTATCTAAATCTGTCCAAAGAACAGCAAATTTCACACTATCAGTTTTAATATCTGTAGCAATGTCAAGACTGTCGAAAACCACTGTATTATTAATAAAAAACCGCTCTCCAAAAGTGTGAATTGAAAAACGATCCGGTTGAGTGACTCCGGAAATTTGAAAATTATCAATCAGGTAATTTTTAAAGATTATATAATTGCTTTTTACATTGATACTTAAATTTGACTTTACTGAACTGTATTTCCCTGAAATCGAAGAATTCGGTGCAATTTTTAAGTTTGGGACGAAAAGCTTACATAAATCTCTTGAATTTATAAGGTTTAATGAAAATGTAAATTGCTGATCTTCTTCAGCATGGGTTGTATTTGATGGATTTGCCATAAAAGTAGGTATATACCCATCAATAAACTGTGTCACCGATTTTACCAAGTCCTTAAATATGAATCTCCCTTTGAAGTCTGCATCTACAAAATCGGAACGAAATTGCAGTGTTTTGCTGCTGTCTTTCTCAATTGTTGAATTCAAGCTTAAATTTTTCATTAAGTAAGTAGTCCCATTTTCAAGATAAGATGTGTTTGAGATTTGTGCGTTTCCAACAATATTGTCGGGTTTGTTTCCACTAAAATCGATTTTTAATTGGGCTTTCAAAACAGAATTTGAATCGCGATTGCTGAAATTAAGTTTGCCTAAATGAACATTTTCAACCCATGCATTGAAATTGTAATTGGGTATATCCTGACTGAGATTCACCATTCCATTAAAATTCAAATTGGCATTGGGGTCATTTAGTTTTAAATTTCCAGTAAATATTTTTTGATCTAACCCCCCTTGAACTTCAATATGACTATATGTATATCTATTATAAACTAATGAATCAATGGTTCCACTAAATTTCACATCGGCAGTCTTGAAACTCAAACCGGTACCACTAATATTCATGTTAAAATTAACAGTACCCAACATTCCTTCATTTGCCAGTAACTTTCCTGCTTGGATTTTATTCGCTTCTAAGTTACCTTCATAAGTTAATAATCCACTTTTTTTATCTTTTCGAAGAGATAAATCCGTTTTGAAATTCCCTGCATCTGAATAGAAATTACCATAGGCAACAAAGTCATTATAAAAACCCGAGAAATTACCATTCACGTTGATGGTTCCTAAGTTCGCCAAATCAGAAGGGATTAGGGTTCGCAAACTTTGATTTACCCCGGGCAGTTGAAAACGGTCAATGTCTGCCATAGAGGTATGGAATTCCTTGAGGTCGAGATTTAAATAAGTTTCTTCAAGATTTGGTAGGCCGCTTAGTTGAATTTTACCGGAAATATAGGTGGATTTTCCATAACGCATTTTTAAATCACTAATCTTGAGTTTACTTAAGGATCCAATGGCTTTACCCTCAAGAGTAACTTTGTCATTCATTCCGGAAAGTGCTTTGGAAATTAAACCCAAGTCTCTTAGGTTGATGTCTGCTTTTTCTATTCCGGCAGTAATATTTATTTTATTGATGAAATCATCAAAATCAGCCATTGATTGAAATTTCAAGGCTAAGGAACCTTGATAAAAAGAATTCTGTGTGGACACTTTAAGCTTGCTCAGCGAAATTGAGGTTTTGCTTAATAAGAAATCGGAGGTCATTTCTACTAAACTAAAACCAGACCGTTCTTTAAAAGAAAGAAACTGAATGCTTGCTTGCGTAGCATCTGAATTAATAATCAAATGATTAATAACCGTATTTATTTTCTCAATTTGAAGGTTGTTGAAATCGATTGAACTTCCCGGATTGAAATTGAGTTTGCCCCTGTCTTGCATAATAAAAGATGCATTGTTCATTGAAATGGCATCACAGCTTATCTGCCATGGTTTTGAAGCTGTGGTATCTTTAGAAGTGAAATAATCGGTGAGCAGACTGAAATTAAATGTAGTATCATTGATGTATTTTACCATGGAAATGGCAAGTCCATCCATTGAAACTCTATTTAAATGCAATGCTTTATTTGAAATGGACCGGATGCCAACGAAAATCTTATCTGCTTTAATCATGGGTTGATAATGACGATCCATGACATAAAAATCATCCAGTTCAATTTTCATATTCCAGGTAAGTTTAACTTTACCAATATGTACTTCGGTTTTTAATTCCTTTGAAAGATAAGAAGCAAATTTTTGAGCAAACCAAGTTTGAACAGAGCTGAAACTCAAAAGGATAAAAATCATCATCATCAATCCTAACAAGACTGAGATAAGATAAAGCACGAATTTGGCGAATTTTTTAATACCTTTGAAATTTAGTACAAAAATATGAATATTATCACACTTGGCATAGAATCTTCTTGCGATGATACTTCTGCTGCTGTCCTTTCCAATAACAATTTACTTGCCAATGTACTTGCCAATCAAAAGGTACATGAAATATATGGGGGAGTCGTTCCTGAATTGGCTTCAAGAGCGCATCAGCAAAACATCATCCCCGTGGTTGATACTGCCTTAAAACAAGCAGGCATAAGAAAAGAAGAAATTCATGCCGTGGCATATACCCGAGGCCCTGGATTGTTGGGGTCTTTGTTGGTAGGAAGTTCTTTTGCTAAAACCCTATCCTTGGGATTAGGAATTCCCTTAATTGAGGTAGACCATTTACAAGCCCATATTTTAGCCCACTTTATACAAAAAGGGGAGACGACAGTGGACGTGCCTTCCTTTCCTTTTTTATGTTTGCTGGTATCAGGAGGCCATACTCAAATTATGCTTGTAAAAGATTATTTTGAAATGGAGTGTATAGGACAAACCATTGACGACGCAGCAGGAGAGGCCTTTGATAAAGCTGCAAAAATACTCAGCTTGCCTTATCCCGGTGGACCTTTAATAGATAAAAATGCGGTAGGAGGAGACCCCAAGCGTTTTGCTTTTGCTGTTCCCCAAATCAAAAACCTCGATTTCAGTTTTAGTGGCTTAAAAACATCTTTCCTCTATTTAGTAAGAGACCAATTGAAATTGGACGAAAACTTCATTGAAAAGCATTTGAATGATTTATGTGCTTCCATGCAATATGCTATTGTTACAGCTTTGATGAAAAAAGTTGAAAAAGCAGTGAAGCAAACAGGGGTGACTCAGATCGCTTTGTCTGGGGGGGTGTCGGCTAATTCTGCCCTTAGAAATACACTTACCGAAACAGGAATCAAAAATGGCTGGAAAGTTTTTATTCCGGCATTTGAATTTACTACCGACAATGCTGCCATGATTGCTATTACCGGTTATTTTAAATATAAGAAAGGGGAATATGCTTCTCTTGAAACATCGCCTTATTCGAATAGTAAGTATTAAGGCTGTGTGGTGTTTTTAATTGGTACAATTTGAGCATTTCAGCATGAATAAATTTTTCTTATGAATTTAAAATAAAACTAGTTTGTTTAGAAAAGATTGCGTAGTTTTGTATCCAAATGAATACATAGTTGTATATGTATATTATTGAGAAAACAGAGGAATTCGACAAATGGCTTAGAAAACTAAAAGATATAAGAGCTAAAGCCAAAATATTATTTCGCATTTAAAAGATAGAGAATGACGAATACTTTGGAGAACACGAATCTGTTGGCAATGGGATTCGTGAATTAAAAATTGACTACACTAAAGGATACAGAGTGTATTTTAAAGAATCAGACGGAAAAATCATAATATTACTCATTGGTGGAGATAAATCAACTCAGCAAAAAGACATTGAAAAGGCAAAAGTGATTTTAAAAAGAATTAAAAAGTAGAGATATGGAAACATCAAAGTTTGATATTGCTGACTATTTAGATAGTAACGAAATGATAGCAGCATATCTTAACACCGTTTTAGCAGAGGGAAACGATTCCGATGTAATTACTGCAATTGGACATATAGCAAAATCTATTGGAATGACAAAGATTGCTCAAGAAACCGGATTAAGCAGACCAAGTTTATACAAAGCTTTATCTGATGG
>CAZJBB010000077.1:0-13302 GCA_964543995.1 uncultured Bacteroidales bacterium | reverse complement strand
TTAACAGTTTATGAAACATTGTTAACAAGGGAGGTTTTTAGACAGTCTGACGACCCGGGCTATGCGCTACAGGGGATTGAGGAACAGTTGTCTTTCGCAAGTGAAAAGATGCTTTAGACCTCATTGGCTAATTAAGAACCCTCGTTGGCTAAATGAAAATCCTCAATGGCTAATTAAGAATCCTCATTGGCTAAATAAGAATCCTCAATGGCTAATTAAGAACCCTCGTTGGCTAATTAAGAACCCTCGTTGGCTAAATGAAAATCCTCAATGGCTAATTAAAAACCCTCATAGGCTAATTAAGAATCCTCATAGGTTAAATAAGAAAGCACAATGGCCAAATAAAAATGAACATACTGGCTGAAGCAATTTCCATTCCGTCATTGCGAAAACGACGTGTCGGCAGATGGAGTTATCTTTTCGTCAATCATAATCCGAAATGTCTGTTGAAGCATTTCCATTCCGTCATTGCGAAATCGACGTGTCGGCAGATGGACTTATCTTTTCATCATTCATAATTCGACATGTCGATTGAAGCAATTTAATGAGGAGATAAGGGAATGTAAAATAATCTGTGTCGGTTGTAAAGTTCATCGAGTTTAATAGAGAAGTCCTCATCCCAGACAAATTTTATTGCTTTTTTGTTATTGATGTAATGAAGGTTTGCACTTCTTGATTGCACTCGAAGTCCAAACCATTCCCATTTGGTCCTCTCCATAAACGGTCAACCTTATTCAGGTATGGACATAGATACTTCAGTCTCCCGTCTTTTTACTTTTCACTTTTCACTTTTCACTTTCCACTTTCTCACTTTCCACTTTTCCCCTTTATCCCGAAATAAATTAATACAGTAAAAATGTCCATCATTCCCCTTCACCTAAATCAAATAATCCTATATTTGTGCATATTATTTTATGGTGAAAAATCTTTTATTTATAGTGTTGTTAGGTCTTGGGCTTCCTTTGTGGGCTCAACAAAACCCACCTATAAAAGCAAATAAGGATAAAAGCTTCAAAGATGATGTTAGAAGCAAAGATGCTTTTCGGTTGATGTTTTACAATACCGAAAACTTTTTCGATACCCTGCACGATCCAAACAAAAACGATATCGAATTCACTCCTGCCGGTAATTACCATTGGACCAAATGGAAGTTTTTCAAGAAATTGCAGCATACCGCCAAAACCATTCTTGCGGTGGGCGGATGGGAAACGCCAGACATCATCATGATGGCAGAAATTGAAAACCGCTATGTGTTGGAAAAATTAATCTATGCTACCCCTTTAAAAGCCTTCCGTTTCGGAATCATACACGAAGAATCTCCGGATACCCGAGGCATTGACGTAGCCGTAATATACCGTAAGGAAAAGTTTAAAGAACTGTATCACAGAGCCATCAACATCACCTTTCCCGACCAACCTGAAGTAAAAACACGAGATATTCTTTACATCAAAGGTATTCTATCTTCCAAAGATACCCTCCATCTCTTTGTCAACCATTGGCCCTCACGCTTGGGTGGGTACGAAGCTTCCTTACCTAAAAGAAACTATGTCGCTTCAGTATTGAAATCAGCAACAGATAGCATCATTGCTCAAAATCCCAATGCCAATATTGTGATTGCCGGAGATTTCAATGATGAACCCACGGATGAAAGCATCACTCAAATACTGAAAGCCTTGCCGGATACACTGACTCAACCAACCCCCGGACTGGTAAACATGATGTACCGTAAAACCGGTAAAGAAGGTACCAATAAATACCAAGGAAACTGGAGCATCATTGATCAAATCATCATTTCATCCCCCTTATATCTTAGGAAAAATGGATTGCAAATCACTTCTTCAGGAGCGCAAATCTTTAGTGCGGACTTCTTGCTGGAAGACGATGAAGCTTTTACCGGTAAAAAACCATTAAGAACCTACTCCGGAATGAAATATATTGGAGGCTTCTCCGATCACCTCCCTGTGTATATCGATCTTATTCACAATTAATTATCAGCCCAATGGAAAAAGAAAAAGTCATTACATCCTTTGAATTCGAAGGATATCGCATTACCGCTTATTTAGGTGTAGTCAGAGGCATTACCGTACGTTCTCGCAGCTTGCTGGGGAATATTGCCGGTGGATTTCAAACCTTGTTTGGAGGCAATATTTCTATTTACAGAGAATTGTGTGAGCAAACCCGTCAGGAAGCCTTTGGAATCATGATACAACATGCCAATGAATTAGGAGCTGACGCTATTATTGGCATGCGTTACGATGCCAATGAAGTCATGAATGGAGTTACAGAAGTGCTTGCTTATGGCACTGCGGTGAAATTAGAGAAAAAGTAAATCTATACTTTTAAGGATTCTCCTGAATAAAATAAACCATTTCCGCTTTCGACGAATTGGTTAAATGCTAGTTCTTCTTTGCGGTATTTTCTGTATTTACTGTATCCGAAGCCAATAAAGCATTTGCTTTATTGATGGCAGCATTGCGCTCAATTTCCATTAAGGAATCTTCTTTTTTTCGTTGTCGGGCTTCTTCTTCCTTAGAAGGTCCGCATGCGGAAATCCCTAAAACCAACAATAGCAAAGGGAAAATAAACTTCTTCATTTATTCTGCTAAAATCAGGATTTTATTTTGTAACACTTCAACCACACCGCTTTTCACGTCGAAATACAGGGTGTTTTTATTCGCTTCGGTCACTTTCACTTTTCCGCTTTTCAACACAGAAATAATGGGGGCATGATGGTTTAAAATTTCAAATGAACCATCCTTACCGGGCAACTGAACCAGTTGAACTTCGCCTGAATACAGGGTAGTATCGGGTGTTATGATTTCGAGTAGCATCTTATTTTGCTTCGGCTATGAGTTTTTTACCTTTTTCAATGGCTTCTTCAATGGTTCCCACCATGTGGAAAGCATTTTCGGGATATTCATCCACTTCTCCATTAATAATCATGTTAAAGCCTTTGATGGTATCTTCAATACCCACAAATACCCCTTTCATACCGGTAAACTGTTCAGCAACGTGGAAAGGTTGAGAAAGGAAACGTTGTACACGACGGGCGCGATGCACTACCAATTTATCTTCTTCCGATAGTTCATCCATTCCTAAGATGGCAATAATATCCTGAAGCTCTTTGTAGCGTTGTAAAATTTCTTTTACCGCTTGAGCTGTGTTATAATGTTCGTCACCCACTACATCCGGAGAAAGTACTCGAGAAGTAGAATCCAGTGGATCTACCGCAGGATAAATACCCAATTCGGAAATCTTACGACTTAATACGGTGGTAGCATCCAAGTGAGCAAAAGTAGTTGCAGGAGCAGGGTCGGTAAGGTCATCCGCAGGTACATAAATGGCTTGTACCGAAGTAATGGAACCTCTGTTGGTAGAAGTAATTCTTTCTTGCATCATTCCCATTTCGGAAGCCAAGGTAGGTTGATAACCCACCGCAGAAGGCATACGTCCTAACAATGCGGAAACTTCAGAACCGGCTTGGGTAAAACGGAAAATGTTATCGATGAAAAATAAAATGTCGCGGCCTCCAGTGGTTTCGTCACCATCGCGGAAATATTCAGCAACGGATAAACCGGATAAGGCAACTCTGGCACGTGCTCCGGGGGGTTCGTTCATTTGACCGAACACCATGGTAGCTTGTGATTTCTTGAGTTCTTCATGATCCACCAACGATAAATCCCAACTGCCTTTTTCCATGCTTTCTTTAAACTTATCGCCGTAACGAATTACGCCAGATTCAATCATTTCGCGTAACAAGTCGTTTCCTTCACGGGTACGTTCTCCAACACCGGCGAAAACGGATAATCCTGAATAACTTTTAGCAATATTATTGATTAATTCCATGATGATAACCGTTTTTCCCACACCGGCACCACCGAATAAACCAATTTTTCCACCCTTTGCATAAGGTTCGATCAAATCGATAACTTTAATACCGGTGAATAAAATTTCTTTTTTAGTAGAAAGGTTTTCAAATTTTGGCGGGTCGCGATGAATAGGATAGGTTCCTGTTTTTACTACAGGGCCGATGCCATCGATAGGTTCACCGATAACATTTAATAAACGACCGTTGATTTCCGGACCAATGGGCATGGAAATGGGAGAACCCAAAGAAACTACAGCCAATCCTCTTTGTAAACCATCTGTGGAGTCCATGGCGATGGTACGTACCGTGTTTTCGCCCATGTCTTGCTGACATTCTAAAATAAGGCGGCTACCATCTTCGCGGGTAACTTCCAAGGCTTCGTAAATATTGGGTAATCTTTGGTCAGTATCGAAAGTAACATCAATTACAGCACCAATGATTTGAGAGATTTTTCCTTTACTGGTTTTTTCTGACATATATCAATAAATTATTACGTATATTTCTTGTTTTGAGGGTGCAAAAATAATAATATTTTTCAGATTTTTTTTAATGCTTTTCCAAATTTTATGAACAGAATGTAATTTAATGAGACTCTGCCGAAATAAAAGTATTTTCAGAAGCAACCTTTTTCCACAAATGTTGTCTAATGTAATAGCTTAAATTAAATTTATGACAAAAAACATATCCTTATCCTTTGCTTTCATCCTTACTTTCATAAGTATTTATGGCCAACACAGTAAAAAAGTTCTGTTTTTGGGAAATAGTTACACCTATGTAAATGATTTACCCAAAATGGTGGCCGATGTTGCCAATTCTGTGGGAGATACCGTTTTTTACGATAGCAATTGTTTGGGTGGGTATACCTTGCAGAATCACACTACCGATGCAAACAGTATAGCCAAAATCATGGCAGGGAATTGGGATATTGTGGTGGTTCAAGAACAAAGTCAATTGCCTTCCTTTCCCATTTCTCAAGTTCAAACCGAAGTATTTCCTTATGCCCGAAAATTAGACAGCTTAATTAATGTTTATAATCCCTGTGCCGAAACCGTTTTTTACATGACCTGGGGGAGAAAAAATGGAGATGCAAGCAATTGTGCCTCCTGGCCACCCGTTTGCACCTACCAGGGAATGGACAGTTTGCTGAGGTTACGTTATACCATGATGGCCAATGATAATCAGGCCATCATATCTCCGGTTGGACCTGTTTTTCATTATATTAGAGATCATTTTCCAAGCATAGAATTATATCAAGCCGACGAAAGTCACCCAACGATTCAAGGAACCTATGCTGCCGCTTGCAGCTTTTACTGCAGTTTGTTTAGGAAAGACCCCACCCAAATTAGCTTTCAATCCACCCTAAGCGCCTTGGAGTCTTCACAAATTATTCAAGCTGCGAAAGCGGTGGCTTTCGATAGCCTCTCGAATTGGAATGTCGGACTTTTTGACCCCAATGCACAATTCAGTTATGTTGGCAGCGGACTCAATATACAATTCAACAATCTTTCGACTTATTACAGCAACTGCGTTTGGGATTTTGGTATCGGAGATACCACTACTGTGACCCATCCTGTTCATACATTCGCCGGAATGGGGAATTACTCTGTGTTGTTAAAAGTCTATAAATGTGGGCAAATGGATAGTATTCGTCTGAACATCCAAGTTTTTCCTGAATCCATTCAGAACATCAAAGAAAACCCTTGGCTAGCTTTGGTTCCGAATCCCGCTAAAACCAGTGTTCAGATTACCATCAACAAACCCATCTCCGGAAATACAAAATTGATTATCAGCGATGTAATAGGTCGAAAAATCTCAGAAAAAGATGTGCATAACGGACAAAATACGATTGCCTTTGATTTGACTTCATTTAAAAACGGACTGTATTTCGTTACATTAACCAGCAGCAAAGGCGTTGTTTCCTTTGAAAAGTTGATGATTGACAAATAAAATTATATTTTTACAGCAAAATAGTACTCATGTTTAAGGTTATTTCTTTTGAGGGCATAAACCCGGAGCTGATAAGTGTATGCCACCAAATTCGACAAGCGGTTTTTGTTGAGGAGCAAGGCATTGATGAAAATTTGGAAATTGATGACAAAGACGAAGAAGCAAAGCACTACCTGCTTTTCGAAAATGAAACCGCTGTGGGTACAGGACGATGGAGAAAAACGCAGCATGGGATTAAATTGGAACGTTATGCTGTTTTACCCTCATGGAGAAACAAAGGCGTAGGGAAAAAAATCTTAGAAGCCATGCTTCAAGATGTTTTAGCATTAAAAGAACCGATATATCTAAATGCCCAGCATACGGCAGTGAATTTTTATTTACAAAACGGGTTTTCTTTGCAAGGAGATCCTTTTTATGAGGCTGAAATTCTGCATTTTAAGATGACCTATCCAACTCCTTACCATTCCTGATCTACCCATCCTTGTTCGTTTAGCACTTTAATCGCTTTAAAACCAATGGATTTCAGTATGGGAATCGTTTCTTTAAACTGTAAATCGAGGTCGGTGGGCAAATGTGCGTCCGAATTCAAAGTAATGGGTATCCCTAAATCCAAGATTTCTTCCAAAATCTCATTCGAAGGGAATAAGCTATCCGTTCTTTTTTTATATAACCCACGGGTATTGACTTCAACAATGCTTTGATCTTCTTTTATTACCGTTAATGTTTTGGTAACCAATTTTTTATACCAAGTTTCCTTTTCGCTGAAATACCGGTTTCGGTTCAGCATTTTTATTTTGTCGAAATGACCAATAATGGCGGGATGCTGGGTAAGCACCATCTCTTCAATTTGTTTATAATAGGCCTCCACAGCCAATTGAATGTCATTGTCGAACAATTTACGCAATCCCTCATCATAAGTAGCAATATTAGGTCCATCAATAAACCAAAGTCCTTCTCTGCCATCTCTTTTAACCAAATGTACTGAACCAAGGGTATAATCGAGGGGATATTGGTGTTCAAATTCTTGAAAATCGATAGAAATTCCGGGAATATAATCCATTTCTAAGGAAAGGAAAATGGGCAATTGATCTTTGTATTTTTGTTTTAAAAATAAAATTTCATCCACATATTCCTTTAGTCGTTCAGGGAGAATTGCATAATTGTTTTCGAAGGGTACCGGAGCATGACCCGAAAAGCCCAGGCTCCCCAATCCAAGTTGAATGGCTTGTAAAACATATTGTTCAGGCGAATCTTTTCCATCACAAAAAAGAGTATGGGTATGATAATTATGGAAAAGCATAGGGAAATTTTCTTCAAAATTATATTAAAATCGGATGCAGTGAAATCAAAAATGCATTCTATTTACAGATTTACGTATTTTAATACTTATTTCAGGCAACCTTTGTATGTTTTTTTGGGTCTTATCTATAAATAATTCATTAAAGAAGAGGAGGTTAAAATGAAAATTGTAAACGCCATCGGAAGACAAATTCATTGGATTATTTATTTTGCTGCCATGGCAGCAGTGATATGCCTTATAATGCTCAATAAATAATTACCCAATAAAAAAAGCTGCACTCGCAGCTTTTTTTATTCTCAACAGCAAAGTTTCGGGTAATTAATTCTCAAGCAAATTATTAAAATAATATGCTGCTGAACCATAATCTTTTATAATTTTGTTTATCCATAAATCATTAACATTATGAAACATTTCACTCTATTCTTAGCGCTGGTTGCAATTGTCGGGTTCACACAATGTAATCAAAAAAACAAAAAAATGAATACTGCTAACTTCATTAACGACCAAATGGTGGAAAAAACCATTAAAACCCTCACTGATAATTTTGGAGCAGGGCAAACCGAACGCATTTCCAAAGGGGTTCAACAATTAGCCAATCTTTGGGTACAAAAAGATGGCAAAAAAGAGGATTTTGAGAAATTTTGTATTGCAAATTATATTGCTGACACCGCCAAGCTTAAAGAGACCTTTAATAGTTTAAGTGAAAACTTCGAGTCCATTTACGGCAATTTCAATAAAATGAACCTCGATTTGAAAAGAAAACTTCATATAGATCAAGGAACGATCATTCCTATTGACGAACAATTCGGCAGTTACGATCCATCCGCTCATATTAACGATGACTTTTTCGATAATAAAATTGCTTTTGTGGTGGCGCTGAACTTCCCTTATTATACCTTGAAAGAAAAAACGGAAAAAGGTGAAAAATGGACTCGTGAGCAATGGGCTTATGCCAGATTAGGAGACCTTTTTACTTCTCGCGTTCCGGCAAATTTGTTGTTGAAACTTTCTGAAGCAACCACCAATGCAGAAACCTATATTTCCGGTTATAATATTTTTATGGGAAGTTTGGTGGACAATCAAAACAAAACCCTTTTCCCTTCAGACTTAAAATTAATTACCCATTGGGGTTTGAGAGACGAACTAAAATCGAATTACAACGCTGCAAACGGTTTAGAAAAACAAAAAATGGTTTATCAGGTAATGAAAAGAATTATCAGTCAGGAAATTCCTGATAGCGTAATAAATAGTGGTAACTTTCAATGGAATCCATACAGCAATAAGCTTACAAAGGGAGGAAAAGAAGTTACCTTCAAAGCGGAGCCTGATACCCGTTACCAACATTTATTGAACTTATTTAAAGCCATGCATGAAATTGATAAATACAGTCCCATGGCTCCGACTTATATTCAGCGTAAATTTGATCAAGAGATGGAAATTCCGGTGGATGACGTAGAAAAACTTTTTATTTCCTTACTGACTTCCAAAGAAGTAAAGCAAGTTGGAAACTTAATCAGTACTCGTTTGGGACGAAAACTTCAACCTTTTGATATTTGGTACGATGGCTTTAAAGCAAGAAACTCAGTCTCTCAAGAAGATTTGGATAAAAAGGTAAAAGAAAAATATCCTAGCAAAGATGCTTTTGAGAAAGACTTGGAAGTGATTTTAGGCAAGCTGGGGTTCACTAAAGAACGAATTGCTTTTATCACTTCAAAGGTCACTGTGGATGCTTCTAGAGGAGCCGGCCATGCATGGGGCGCACAAATGAAATCAGACAAAGCGCATCTCCGGACCCGTATTGGAAAAGATGGCATGAATTACAAAGGGTACAATATTGCCGTTCACGAATTTGGTCATAATGTGGAACAAACCATCTCCTTAAATGACGTGGATTATTATTTTATGAATGGGGTTCCCAATACCGCTTTTACAGAAGCCCTTGCCTTCATCTTTCAAAAAAGAGATTTGGAATTGTTGGGAATTAAAGACGAAAATCCTTTAAAGGAACACATGCTCTGCCTCGATAATTTTTGGGCCTGTTATGAAATCATGGGGGTTTCGTTGGTAGATATTAATGTTTGGAGATGGTTATATGAAAATCCTAAAGCAACTCCCGCACAATTAAAAGATAAAGTGGTGAGCATTGCCAAAGAAATTTGGAATAAGTATTATGCCGACGTGTTTGGCACCAAAGACGAACCCATTTTAGCCATTTATTCACACATGATTGATTCACCATTGTATCTTTCAGCTTATCCTATTGGGCATTTGATTGATTTTCAGATTGAAAAACAAATTGCCGGAAAGAATTTTGCCGATGAGATCCAACGCATTTATAAAAACGGCCGCCTGATTCCTCAAGTTTGGATGAAAACGGCTGTGGGTAAAGAACTATCTACAGAGCCAATGTTGCAAGCTACGGATGAAGCATTGAAGATGGTTAAATAAAAAGAAGATCAGCTGAGCGAAGCGAAAATTGAATACCTTATTTATTCAGTCGGTATAAGTGACAGATATAAAACAGGTTAATGGTAATCGCGCGCAACGGTGCAAACTTCTTTAGAAAGTATGATTCCCTAGCGAACAAAATCGGGGGTAAACTTATTGTTCGAAATTAACTTTATCTCATTGAATATCTTTCAGAAAATGATACGACCTCAGGCAATACTGATAGTGGTTTTATTACTTCCTTTTCAGCAGTTGGGTGCGCAATCAAAGAACCAAGATAGAAATGTTAAAATAAAAGTTCCCATTGCTTGGGTAGATGAGGTTCGCAATTACGATTTCAAACAAAACAACACGACATTGATAAAGGCGTTTGAAAGTTTTATTCACCCGGACTCTCTGGTGGGTTCAGATGCGTATTCTCATGAAGAGGGGGGGATATTCAATCCATTTTTCGTGGATTTGGATGGTGACCAAAAGGCTGAACTGATTGCCTTATTTGGATGGTCCGAAAGCTATCCGACATTGGCTGTTTTCAAACAGATAGATCATGATTGGTTCTTGTTATATTTTGAACCCTTTTACATGTTTTATAACGAACCGGAACTTCAAATTGCGAATAGTTTTTCAAAGAATAAAACCTTTTACATCCGTTGGTTATATGAACGTGGATCAGGAATTTATTGCGATGCGTATCACTTTTATAAAATACTCAACAACCGAGTGTATCCATGCCTTGAGCTGATTAATAAAGCCCACATTTTTGGTTGGGGACTCTATTTAAATCAAACGGTTGAAATGGACTTCAAATTTAATTGTGTAACTTCCGATGACCTTTTTGTAAGCTATCGTTATAATTTTTTCCCGGGAGCCGTTTATGAAAGTGATTTGCTCTGGAATGGACATGAGGATATTTCTTTTGTTAAGGGGGAAAATGGAATTAATTACCAATGGGATACTGTAAGCAACACATACCGCCCTCAGGTTTATGATCGTCAAGAAGCATTAACTGAAGAGAAAATTTCATGCTTTGGAGCCTTTGGAAACGATACCTTATTTGTAAGAGCCTTTGACTATGAAATTCATCAAACTCTTGAAACAGGGACTCTAGAGCAAAAGACATTACTGCAAAAGTATTTGGAATTGGTGAAGAAGGAACATAAAGCGGTGGCTCCAGCAGGAGAGATGGAAGAAAAAGTGAAAATAGGCGACTTGAAGTTTTATGATATCAAGAAGAAGGAGTAGAGGATAAAAATTATCTTCTTCACTATAGCTTTTTGAGGAAATTAAGTTCAGCATTTCCTTAGAATTTCCCTTTTTCAGTTGCATGCCAAATCATAAGAAAGCTTCAAAATCAACATGTTAAGATAAAACATAAAGTCCGTCTTGACAATTATAATAATATTGTGCTTTTGTGTGAAATTCATGAATGTATTATCTTTGCATAAGGTCTTATATGACAAATAAATTTCATGAATCAACATGCATTTTGTCACGAACAGGAAAGAGGGAAAAAGAGACTTTGCTCAATAATAGATAAAGAATGTTAGCCATTAAAAAGCATTACTATCCCTTTTTGATCGTTGGACTCATGTTGTTTGTTATTGCAAACAACCTTATGTTTTTCCCAAATCAAGTATTCGCTTATGATGTTTTCGGGTATTACCTCTATTTACCTTTTAAATTTATTTACCATAACCTGGGTCTTACCGATCAAACGGTTTTAAATTCCATTATTGCTAAGTATCATAATACTGAGAGTCTATATCAAATAAGTAAATTGCCCGAAGGGCAATATGTTATGAAATACACCATGGGGCTTTCCTTTTTTTATGCTCCTTTTTTCTTTATTGGGCATTTTATTGCCATTGTATTTGGTTTTCAGGCGGATGGATTTTCATTTCCCTATCAGTACTCAGTATTTTGTGGGAATATTTTGTACTCATTAGCAGGGATTTGGATTGTTTCAAAGGTTTTACGCCGTTTTTTTAGCCGTAAAGTTTCCGCATGGATTCTTTTACTGATTGTTTTTTCAACCAATTACATAGTGCATATTGCCACTTTTGGTCAAAATGCCATGTCACATAGTTATTTGTTCACGGATTATGCTTTAATCCTTTGGTGGACCATCCGTTGGCATGAGACCTCTAAAATTAAATTTGCAATTTTGTTGGGTTTCATTTGTGGTATGAGCATTCTTAGTCGACCTACCGAAATTGTTTGTGTTCTGCTCCCCATGTTTTGGAATATATATAATTTGCAAAGTTTTAAAGAAAAACTGAAATGGATGCGACAGCATTGGACCCAAATTTTGATTTTCTCCTTAATTATTTTATTCTTGGGTAGCTTTCAGATAGCATATTGGAAAATATATACCGGGAAATTTCTTTTTACCGATTATGGAGGTAATGTGGGTGAAGGATTTGAATTTGCCCATCCTTATTTATTAGACGTTCTATTCAGTTTTCGAAAAGGTTGGCTTGTGTATACCCCTGTTATGGCATTTGCTATTATGGGATTCTATATTATTTTTAAGCAAAACAAGGCGGTTTTCTGGGCACTTTTCATCTATTTTATACTTAGCCTTTATATTGTATCCAGTTGGTCGTGTTGGTGGTATGCACAGTCATACAGCCAGAGGGCATTAATACCTTCGTATCCGGTATTGGCCATTGGATTGGGTTTCTTTATAAAAAACATAATTGATAAATCTTATTGGATAAAAGGAAGCGTTTTTGTGATTATGGCTTTTTTCGTGCTATTAAATTTGTTTCAGACATGGCAATTTAATACAGGTATTTTAGATGGCGATCGTATGACCCAGGCATATTATTGGAAAATATTCGGAAAGCGGAATGTAAGTGATGAAGATAGGAAATTATTACTCGTGAATCGGGCTTTTGATGGAAAAGAATCTCCGGAAAACGAATCGGATTACCAGGCAAGGTTACTAAAATATCTTAATTTTGAATCCTCTCCTTTTCCTGATTCAATTCATGTTCATTCCGGCAAATTTTCTATGAAGTTAGATCAAGAGAATCCTTTTTCGGAAGGGGTTATTATGCCCTATTACCAGCTGACTCAATGTGATCATGCATGGCTCAAAATAAGTGCAAGCGTTTTCACTCCCTCAATTATAAAAAAGGATCTTTTTCGTTTAAATGCGCACTTTGACCACCAAGGAAAGGCATACAAATACTGTTCTTTCGATGCAAGCGAAATGCACCTGAAGCCGAACCAATGGAATGTTGTTATGTTATACTATTTGACGCCGGAAGTGAGAAGTGACAGGGATACCCTTAGAATCTATTTCTGGAATCGGGATGAAGCAAAATATTTTGTTGATGATATGAAAGTGGAAATTCTAGAGAAAAGGTAAAAGAATTCATTCCTTTATTTACTGTTGTTTACAATACTAAAGTTTGGACTTCTCGACGGAGCTCGAAGTCCGGAGGTCTATTTTTTAGATTTTATTTGATTCAAGGATAGTTTTTCTTACCACAAGCTTCCCAAAGCTCACAATGCTTTTGTACTTCAACATAGCCTCACAATTAATGATTGGACTTCGAGCGCAGTCGAGAAGTCCATAGGCAGAATTCGCAAAAATTAGTTTCAATTAATGATTTCTTACCACAAACACAAAGGAGGTACAAAGCTCACGATGAATTTTGAAGTTTAAGCCATTTCTCTATTGAGGATTTGGACTTCTCGACGGGGCTCGAAGTCCGGAGGTCGAACTTTT
>CAZJBB010000076.1:0-13400 GCA_964543995.1 uncultured Bacteroidales bacterium | reverse complement strand
TGAAAACAGTATCTATGAGCGGTTCTCTTCGCGAGAACGTAGGGAAAAAAGATGCAAAAAAACATCGCAAAGAGGGAAAAATTCCCTGCGTGTTGTATGGCGGTACCGAACAATACCATTTGGTAATTGACGAAAGAAGTATTGAGAAAATTCTCTTTACTGCCGAAGTTTCTACCTTGAAAATCGATATCGACGGACAAGAACATTTGGCTATCTTAAAAGATATTCAATATCACCCTGTAAACGACAAAATTTTGCATGTCGATTTTCTTAAAATTAACGACAGCAAACCGGTAATCATCAGTGTTCCCATTAAAGTTACCGGCACTTCTCCCGGAGTTTTAAAAGGCGGAAAATTGGTAAAAAAATTCCGTAAACTTCAAATTAAATCCCTATTACAACATCTTCCTGATGAAATTACCATCAGTATCAGTGATATGGAAGTAGGTGATAGCATTAAAGTGGCCGATTTACAAAGAGAAAACATAGAATTCCTTGATAATCCCAGCTCTGTGATTATTGCAGTAGTTTTAACCCGTGCCGTGGAAGAAACTCCCACTCCGGGGAAATAATAAGGAAATCCCTTCAATAGGTTTGCAAGTTTCTGAAAGAAAAAAGCAAGCCTAATTGTTCAAAGGACTTTGCTTCCAATGCAAAGACAAAATAAATTTTTCAGGCTGTTATGATTAAATAACAGCCTGTTTTGTATTTTTACCGAATAGAATATTACATACATGAAGTATCTTATTGCCGGACTGGGAAACATTGGCGCCGAGTACCATCATACGCGTCATAATGTGGGTTTTGATGTGCTCGACTTATTGGCGGAAGCAGAAAACATCCAATTTACTTCGGCCCGATACGCCTCGGTGGCACAATATAAATATAAGGGACGCATTTTTGTCCTGATTAAACCTTCAACCTATATGAACCTAAGCGGAAAAGCCGTTAAGTATTGGTTGGACAAAGAAAAGCTGACGCCCGAGAACCTCTTGGTCATTTGCGATGATTTGGCTTTGCCCTTAGGATCCCTTCGTCTGAAAGCCAAAGGAAACGATGGCGGACACAATGGCTTAATCGACATTGCTGAATGTTTGGATACCATTGAGTTTCCACGCCTGAGAATAGGCATTGGCAGCAATTTTCCCAAAGGCCGCCAAGTGGATTATGTACTGGGAAGCTGGGATCAAGAAGATATGGAATTGTTATTGCCCAAACTTAAAGAATCGGCAGATATCATACGCTCCATGGGAACCATAGGCATAGAGCGAACCATGAATTATTTCAATAAAAGGCCTAAATCAAACCTGTAAAGGTTTTAATCCTTTGGTGATTTCGTTTCTCAAATCATTGATATGAACACGGGTTTGAAGCATGGAATCCCTTTCTCTTAAGGTAACGGTGTCGTTCTCCAAGGTTTCGTTGTCAACGGTTACACAAAAAGGAGTTCCAATGGCATCCTGACGGCGATAGCGCCTTCCAATAGCATCTTTTTCGTCGTACTGACAAAGGAAATCGTTTTTCAATTCATCGAGAATGCTACGTGCTTTTTCGGGCATTCCATCTTTCTTTACCAAGGGAAGCACGGCCACTTTAATGGGCGCCAATACGGCTGGAAGTCTCAAAACGGTACGTTCAGTTCCGTCGGGCAGGATTTCTTCGGTAAAGGCATTGCTGAAAACAGCTAGGAAGGTCCGATCTACTCCAATGGACGTTTCTACCACATAAGGAACATAGCTTTCGTTGGTTTCCGAATCGAAATAACGAAGTTTTTTTCCTGAGAATTTCTCATGGCTCGAGAGGTCGAAATCGGTACGCGAATGTATGCCTTCCAATTCTTTAAAACCAAAGGGGAATTCAAATTCTATATCTACAGCGGCATTGGCATAATGAGCTAATTTTTCATGAGGGTGCCAACGGTATTTGGATGCGGCAATTCCTAAGGAAAGATGCCATTTCATCCGTTGTTCTTTCCAATGTTCGAACCAGCTAAGTTCTTCGCCGGGAGTAACAAAAAATTGCATTTCCATTTGTTCAAATTCGCGCATACGGAAAATAAACTGACGGGCAACAATTTCGTTACGGAAAGCTTTTCCTATTTGGGCGATACCGAAGGGGATTTTCATACGGCCGGTTTTCTGAACATTCAGGAAGTTCACAAATATGCCCTGAGCGGTTTCCGGACGTAAATATAAGGCACTCGAATCGTCGGATACAGAACCCATTTGGGTGGAAAACATGAGGTTGAACTGACGTACATCGGTCCAGTTTTTGGTTCCGGATACCGGACAAACAATGCCTAAGTCTTCTATGAGTTGTTTCACTCCTGCCAAATCGTTTTGGGTCATGGCTTGGGTAAAACGACTGAGAATTTGTGTGATTTTCTCAGTATTTTCTAAGACTCTGGGGTGTGTAGCCCTGAATTTTTCTTCATCGAAAGCATCGCCAAAACGTTCTCTTGCTTTGCGCACTTCCTTATCTATTTTATCTTCAATTTTGGCAATATGATCTTCAATCAACACATCGGCACGATAGCGTTTTTTGGAATCTTTATTGTCGATCAAAGGATCGTTAAACGCATCCACATGTCCGGAAGCTTTCCAAATGGTGGGATGCATGAAAATTGCGGAATCGATACCCACAATGTTTTCGTTCATCTGCACCATGGATTTCCACCAATAGTTTTTGATGTTGTTTTTGAGTTCCACTCCGTACTGACCGTAATCATAAACAGCCGCTAATCCATCGTAAATTTCGCTCGATGGAAAAATATACCCATACTCTTTGGCATGGGAAATGATTTTTTTAAATAATTCTTCGTTGTTTGCCATGCTGCAAAAGTAATATTTTTCCCTTTACAGTTTCTAAGGTCAAAATAGGAAATTCAGGCAAAAGCATTTCCGCTGTTTACTTTTGGAAGGGTGCACTGCAAAAAGAAGGGGCTTTTCACATTCCTTCCTCAAATTTTCTTATTATCGCATTGATAAAGATTTAAATGGAAATTATTCCCAAAATTGAAACTTTGGAAAGGAAAGAGCCGAATTAATGAATCCATTAAAAGAGTTATTAGCATGAAATTTGATTTACTTGTAAATTCAATAGAGCAAACACATAGTTATTTTCAGGAGAAGGCATCTAAGGCCATAAATGTATCTTTAACCATACGGAACTGGTTAATAGGTTTCTATATTGTGAATTTTGAGCAAAATGGCGAGGATAGAGCTAAATATGGTGAAAAACTTTTGGTTAAGCTTGCCGAACGCTGCGCTACAATTAAAGGTTTGGATGAGCGCACCTTTAGAAATTTTAGATTGTTTTATTTGCATTACCCTCAAATTCAAAAGGTATTTGCTAATCAAGTTCAAATTGAACCCATTCGGAGGTTGCTGACCTCCGAATTTCAACCAACAGAATTTCAATTAAATGGCGAGCTTATCGTAAATTCGATTTCATCTTTGCAAAATACTGCAAAACAATGAGATAAATACAAAATAGGATGCATTTTTGGGTTTGAAATTCATGCCACCGAATTGTACCCCGTTATATTGCTTTTTAGTGCGTTTTATTGCTTTATCCTAAAAACAAAAAACCACTGAATATTTTGTATTTCAGTGGTTTGTGTTTTTTTGCATGTGTTACTGGCGGAGAAAGAGGGATTCGAACCCCCGGAACCACTTTTGGCAGTTCAACCGATTTCGAGTCGGTCCCGATCGACCTCTCTGGCATTTCTCCACTGCAAAGTTAATGTTTTTCTTTAAAAATCCATGTTCAAATTTTCCTGGGTTTTCGAAAAAGGATAAAATGCATAAACTGAGATAAAAACCGTATTTTTGCCGCTTCATTTATCGCTTTATGTGGAAATTTCTGACTAAGTTTTTATTGAAATACAAGCTGTATGTACTCTTCCTTATTGGCTTGATTACGGTTTTTATGGGATACCAAGCCACCAAGGTGCAGCTCTCTTATGAACTTATTAAAATGCTTCCTTCAACCGATTCAACAGACATTGAATATCAACAGTTTAAGAAAAAATTCGGAGAAGATGGCAATGTTATGGTGGTGGGATTTAATGATACTAAGATGTTTTCTCTGGCTACTTATCAAGAGTATTATACTTTAAATCAACAACTTAAAAAAATAGATGGAGTAGAAGAAGTACTTTCCTCTGCACGTCTTTTTCAACTGAATAAAAACGATTCTCTTTCGAGTTTTGAACTGAAATTATTGGTTCCAACAATGCCAGAAAACCAGGTGGGGCTGGATTCAATTGTCCAACAAATTAAGTCTTTGCCTTTTTATAAAGGATTTTTATTAGGCGATCAAAATAACGCTCAGTTGATGATGATTACCCTCAGTAAAAACAAACTTAATACGGTTAATCGAGTGGCTTTGGTGGGTAATATTAAATCTCAGATTGAAACCTTTACTCAAAAAAACCACCTTGAAGCACATTATTCCGGTTTGCCATACATAAGAACCACATTCTCAAAAAAGATAGAGGATGAGCTTAAATATTTCGTGGTATTGGCCATGCTCATTACTTCATTGTTGTTGTTTTTATTTTTCCGTTCGTTTAAGGCCATTGTATTGCCCATGCTCATCGTGATCATCAGTTTGGTTTGGGCATTCGGAACCATGGCTTTGTTTGGATATAAAATCACCATCCTTTCCGGTATCATTCCACCGCTGCTCATCCTAATCGGGGTGGAAAATTGTATTTACATTATCAATAAATACCATTTAGAGTTTAAAAGTAACGGCGATAAAAACCTGTCACTTTCAACCACCTTGGAGAAAATGGGGGCACTTACCTTCCTTACCAATGCATCCACTGCTTCAGGTTTTGTAACCTTTGTTTTTACCTCCAGTGCTGCATTAATAGAATTCGGTATTATAGCATCCCTCAATATTATGATTGAGTATGCCCTTACCCTGACTTTGATTCCCATATTGTACAGCTATTTCCCTGCACCTAAAATAAGACATATACGTCAGTTAGACAATCGTTATATTGTTAAAGGCATTCAAAAGATCACTCAAATTGTATTACATCACCGCAAAACCGAATATGCCTTGTTTATTGTTCTCACCGGCGTTGGAATTTATGGATTTACTTTACTCACCACTACCGGTAGTTTGGTAGATGATGTTCCCAAAAACGATGCCTTATATAAAGACCTGCAATTTGTGGAATCCAATTTTAAAGGGATCATGCCCTTTGAAGTTTCTATTGATACAAAAAAGAAAAATGGGGTCATGAAGCTTTCGGTGATTCAGAAAATTGATGAGGTTCAGAAAATAATTTTATCCTACCCTGAATTTTCGCGCCCACTTTCTTTAGCTGAGTTTGTAAAACAAGCTACCCAAGCGTTTTATAATGGTGATAGTGCTTCGTATCGCTTACCCAACAGCCAAGAGCAGGCTTTTGTGTTTTCCTATATTCCAAAGAAAAAGGGCAGTGAAAACCTATTGCACTCATTTCTGGATACCAACCGCCAGGTTACCCGCATCAGTGTGCAAATGAAAAACATTGGCACGCCGGAGATTAAGCGAATCAAAGAAAGTATTAAACCCAGGATAGATTCCATATTTTCGCCTGATAAGTATGATGTAAAACTCACCGGATCGAGCGTGGTTTTCTTAAAAGGCACGGAATATTTGGTGGACAATCTCATTATCAGTATTTTAATTGCTATTGTGGTGATTTCCTTACTTACCGCATGGATTTTTAAATCCATTCGTTGGGTCATTGCCATATTGATTACCAATTTGTTTCCTCAATTGCTCACTGCTGCCATGATGGGCTTTTTAGGAATTCCCCTCAAGCCCTCTACTTTATTGATTTTCAGTATTGCTTACGGAATTTCGGTAGATAATGCCATCAATTTCATGCTGAAGTACCATCAAGACATCAGGCAAAAGAATTCCACCGTATTGCAAACCGTGAAGGAAACTCTTTATGACCGAGGCAGCAGCATGATCATCTCTTCTTTTGTGTTGTTTATGGGTTTTGCAATTTTTATTGCTTCTCAGTTTGGAGGAACCATTGCTTTGGGAGCTTTGGTATCCTTTACTTTATTCACGGCTTTGTTTGCCAATATTATTTTACTTCCTTCGCTGGTAATTACCTTTCATTCCAAAAGCGAGAAATTGTAAGGCTTATAATTTCTATCTTGTGGTA
Organism: uncultured Bacteroidales bacterium; assembly: GCA_964543995.1. Taxonomy (GTDB): domain Bacteria; phylum Bacteroidota; class Bacteroidia; order Bacteroidales; family CAIXTV01; genus CAIXTV01. The sequence continues at coordinate 7,219 of CAZJBB010000076.1, read as the reverse complement.
AATTGCGTTTATCAATTAAAAATTTATTTGTAATTTTGCATAAAGCCCAAAAGCATGTATAATTGGGAAAAGGTTATGTCTGGGAACGACGTTTCCAAAGTACTTGAAGAAAACGGATGGGAGTTATTAAGACAAAAAGGAAGCCACCGACAATATAAAAAGAACCATATTGTTTGCACAGTACCTATGCATTCTGAGATAAAAACCGGCACTTTGTCGTCAATTAAAAAAACAGTTTTAATAGCAGAAAAATTGTAAAATGGAAACTATTACCTTCACATATCGCGCTCATCCCGAAAAAGATGGATTTAGTGTTACTTGTTTAGACTGGTCAAGTGTTTACTCCCAAGGAGAAAGTATAAGTGAATGCAAAAAAAACATGATTGAGGTCACTGAAATGTTTTTAGATCTCCTTAAAGCTAAAGAACTTTCAAAGGAGCAATTTCCGGTAATAAAAAAACACACAGCCAATCCTTTCACTTTTCAACTTACTTTTGACTTAAATATAGCTAAATTTGTTCCTGAATCTAAAATAAAGTTTAATTCAAAAATAAAATCAATAAGAAATATTGCTGCTTTCTTATAGATAGCTTCCCTATGTAATCATACAAATGGAGTTCAATTTTTGCTTTGAACAATAAAGCAATTAAGCCTTTACCCAATTTTTTCCAATAATATATTCCGCAATTTGCACAGCATTGGTGGCTGCTCCTTTTCTAAGATTGTCGGAAACAATCCATATATTTAGGGCGTTGGGGCAGGAGGGGTCTCTTCTTAATCTTCCGATAAATACGTCATCCTTTCCTTCAGCATATAAAGGCATGGGGTAAAGGTTTTCGGAGGGGGTATCCTGAATTACAATTCCGCGAGTATTTTCCAGTAAACGAATCACGGCCTCCATTTCAAAAGCATCATGAAATTCTATGTTCACCGATTCGGAATGTCCGCCAAAAACGGGGACTCTTACCACCGTTGGAGAAACCATAATGGAGGGATCGCCTAAAATCTTACGGGTTTCTAAAATGAGTTTTTCCTCTTCTGTGGTATATCCATCATTAAGAAAACTACCGCCATGAGGAATCACATTCAGGTCGATTGGATGGGGATAGGCTTTTTCGCTTTCCAGGTTTTTTCTTTCGTTGTTGAGCTGCGCAACGGCTTTTACACCGGTGCCGGTAACCGATTGATAGGTAGAAACAACCACCCTTTTAATATGAAATTGTTTGTGTAGCGGAGCCAAAGCAAGCACCAACTGTATGGTAGAGCAATTCGGATTGGCAATAATGGTATCCTTGGAAGTTAATAGGTTGGCATTTACTTCGGGCACAATTAAGGGAATATGATCAAGCATTCTCCATGCCGAGGAATTGTCGATGACAAAGGTGCCATTCTTTGAAAATTCCGGGGCCCATTGTTTGGATGCTGCTCCTCCTGCTGAAAAAAGCGCTATATCCGGCTTTGAATCTACAGCGTCTTGCATTGAAATTAGGGCGCGCGCCTTGCCATTAAACAGCAGTTGTTTTCCCACTGACTTTTCGGAAGCTGCCAACATGATTTCTGCTCCACCAAAACCGCGTTCTTCCAGCACTTTCAACATCACCCCACCAACAAGTCCTGTGGCACCAATAACCGCTATTTTCATCTCTGCAAATTTTAAATTATATTTCAAAATCCTTTTCTAAAAACAAAATTACTACATTTACACTATAATTTGTTTAGCAATGAGAAAGATATTCATCCTTTTATTACTGCCCTTGCTTTCTAATGCCCAGATAGTCGATAATTTTTCGGATGGTGATTTCACCAATAATCCTACTTGGGCGGGAAACGATACCAGTTTCAATATTGAAGCCGGAGAGTTACATAGCAATGGTCCTCAAGCAGCTTCCAATACTATTTACCTCAGTACTGCAAATACTTTATTAAATAGTACCGAATGGGATTTTTTAATCGACTTACGCTTCAATCCAACTTCCACAAACTTGGTCAGGGTGTATTTGGTTTCGGATTTAGCCAACGTGGGTTTATCGAATAATGCCTATTATGTTGAAATGGGCCAAACCAATGCGGATAATATTAAGTTGTACAAAAAAGTGAGTGGGGTTCCCACCTTGCTTTTTACAGGAAGCTCTTCCTTTGCCAACAATGTGAAAGTTAGGCTCAAAATCACAAGAGATAACACAGGGAACTGGAATGTTAGCGCAGATGCCGCCGGAGGAAACACTTTTTTGCCTGAAGGGGCTGCTTTTAATGATAACAGTATAGTCACTACTTCTTATTTTGGTGTTTATTGTCAATATACCACGGCTTCTCGTTACAATCAGTTTTATTTCGATGATTTTTATGTAGGACCCATTGTGGTGGATACTACTAAACCTTTTGTTAATCAAGTAAATATCGTGTCTCAAACCCAGTTGGATGTAAAATTTTCAGAAGCAATTGAAGATGTTTCGGCACAGAATACAGCGAATTACCATGTGGACAACGGTATCAATTCCCCTTCCTCGGCTTTAAAAGATGGCAGCGACCCTACCTTGGTCCATTTAACCTTTGCCACTGCTTTTGGGCAAGGGGTTTCTAACCACATCACCATCAATAATGTGCAAGATTTGACTGGAAATATCATGCTGAGTCAGAGTCTTCCTTTTGGATTTTACAATCCCAAACCTTTCGATGTGATCATCAACGAGCTGATGATAGACCCTACCCCTTTAGTCGGTTTGCCGGATGCGGAATGGATAGAACTGCATAATCGAACGGCTTTCCCTGTTTCGCTTAATAATTGGAAGTTGGAGATTGGAACTTCTCAAAAAATATTACCGAATGTGAGTATTCTCCCGGACAGCTTTTTGATCATCACCTCAACTGCAGCTCAACCTTTATTGCAAGGGTATGGACCTACTTTAGCCCTTTCCAGTCTTTCGCTTTCCAACACAGGAGCATCCATAGTGCTTTTAGATGCATCTTCAACCGTCATTTCCTTTGTGAATTACGGAACCGACTGGTACAAAGATCCCAACAAAAAGGACGGCGGTTGGTCTCTGGAGCTCATAGATCCGCTCACCCCTTGTGCAGGAGAATCGAATTGGCAAGCTTCTGTTGACCCATCAGGGGGAAGCCCGGGAAGAAGGAACAGTGCATTATCGCTCAATCCTGACCTTAATAAACCTTGGATCAGTCGCATTGCCGTGGCAGATAGTTTGCACATTCAAGTATTTTTTAGTGAACCCATGGACAGTGCATCTTTGCAGCTATTAAGTAGCTTTACTATTGATAATGAAATAGGAAATCCAACTCAAGTATCCTTGGTGTATCCGGATTATGCTTCGGTAAATTTGACCTTAAACAACCCTTTGTCGGTAAGTGTGGTATATACTTTAACCGTTACCGATACCTTGCAAGATTGTGTGGGAATTCATATTGATTATGCGATTACCAAGAACTTTGCCATACCTCAAGCCGCTGAAAACTTTGATGTGGTGATCAATGAAATTTTGGTGGACCCTACCAATACCGGAGAAAAATTCGTGGAACTGTATAACCGTTCCAATAAAGTTATTGATATTAAGCAATTAGAATTGGCTACCCTCAGCGGAGGCCTTTTAAGTTCGGTTAAAGAAATCACCCCCGATGGGTTTTTGCTTTTCCCCGGAAAATATATTTGTATTTCACCCGATCCTCAAAAAGTAAAAACAGAGTATCTTACACTTAATCCGGAAAATTTTATAAAAATAGCAAGCTTACCCACTTATTCTATTACCAGTGGTGCGGTAGTATTGGTGGATCGTTCCTTGCAGGTCATTGATCAATTTGAGTACAATGTAGACATGCAATATCCTTTGCTGACTTCTACCAATGGGGTGTCATTAGAGCGCATCCATTTCGACCGACCTACCCAAGATCGTACCAATTGGCATTCGGCCGCAGCCGATGTAGGATATGCAACTCCTGCCTATAAAAATTCACAGTTTTCCGATGCTGCAGCTTCCTTGGATCCCATCAGTTTATCTCCGGAAATGTTTTCGCCGGATAATGATGGATACAATGATGTTTTGAATATTTCGTATACATTTTCCGAAAACGGATATGTAGGGAATATTTCCATATTAAATTCCCGAGGAACCCTGATCAGGAATTTGATAAAAAGTCAATTGCTGGGGACTCAGGGCACTTATTCTTGGGATGGATTAGACAATGCCAACCAAAAAGCCGGCATAGGAATTTACATTGTATATTTTGAAGTCTTCGATTTGAGTGGAAATATAAAACATTTTAAGAAAACTTGCGTTTTAGCAGCTAAACTTTAATTATTCGATATGCTAATTCTTTATGTCATACTTTGTTTTGTTGCTGCATATTTTACCGGAAGCCTTCCACTGGGTCGTTGGATTTTCAAAAGAAACAGCCAACCCACTTTTACCACCCAAATGCTTGAATGGAGCATTACCGTGTTAAAAGGGGTAGGGGTTAGCTTTCTTGCTTTTTTTGCCGGGAGAATGTATTTTTCCGTTGATAATTTTATTACGTTCCGAGTTTTATTGGGTATTACTGCGCTTTTAGGGGTGATGTTTCCCATATTCAAAGGGAGACCCAAAGAAAGGCCCTTTGCCTTGCTGTTAGGCATCATGTTGGTGCTTTCCCCATGGATTTCGCTCTGCGCTTGTGGCGTTTTTTTGATTTTCTTTCTTATCTGGAGATATCTTTCTCTGGCTTTTATTATGGCAGCGGCATCCTATCCTTTAATCATGGCCTTTGTTTTCAACGAAAGAACCCTTTCGCTCTTGCTTTTTGCCATAGGGGTGGTGATCTTTTCGCTGTTTATATTCGAAAGCAATATCATTAAGTTAATCAACCGTAAGGAAGTACGTTTTTCCTTTGGAAAAAATACAGATGAAACCCATTCATAGCATAGTCATTATTGGCTCAGGAAATGTAGCAACCCAACTGGGTATTGCCTTAAAGCAACAGGGGAAAAACATCCTTCAGGTTTACAGTCGGAATATTCAACATGCCCGTATCTTGGGAGGTAAATTGGAAGCTCCTCACACCAACGACATCAAAAAATTGTACAAGTTTGCCGACATGTACATCGTGAGTGTGAGTGATAGCATTATTGAACCCCTGATCAATACCTTAACTTTCGACCACAAACTGATAGTGCATACTTCTGGGAGCATTGATATGGGAGTGTTTACAGATAGATTTCCCCATCATGGAGTTTTGTATCCCTTGCAAACGTTTTCGAAAAAGAAGAAAGCCAATTTCAGCAAAATTCCCATGCTCATTGAAGCCAATTCCACTGAAAATTTGAAAAGATTAAGGCAATTGGCTGAACTGCTGAGTACGGAAGTAAAAGAGTTTAATTCTGAGCAAAGACGAAAGGTGCATTTGGCGGCTGTTTTCGCTTGTAATTTTAGCAATTTTATGTACGTGGCTGCAGAAGAATTCATGAAAGACCATCACATGGATTTCGAACTCTTGCATCCTTTAATCAAAGAAACCGCAAAAAATGCTTTGGCAGGCTCTCCTTTTTTGCTTCAAAGCGGCCCGGCCATACGAGAAGACCGACCGGTGGTGGAAACCCACCTCGACATGCTCAATAATAATAAGGACTTAAGAGAACTGTACCGAAATGTAACCAATGCCATTATTATTAAAAAGCATAAAAAGGTCAAATAGCTGTGTTTAATTCTCCTGTGTGAACTTATTCCTCCAAGGTACTCAAATCTCCTTCCGGCAAGCCTAAAAGCCTGGCTTTCAATAGGCGACGCATGATTTTTCCGCTGCGGGTTTTGGGCAATGCATCCACAAATTTAATTTCTTCAGGTCGAGCAATGGCTCCCATGTGATGAACCACATGTTCTTTGATTTCCAATTCCAGTTCATGGGAAGGAGTGTAATCTTTCTGTAGAATGGCAAAAACATGAATGCCGTTTCCTTTCAAGGCATGAGGGATGGCAATGGCGGCAGATTCTACAATGGCCAGATGGCTGATCATGGCACTTTCTATTTCAGCAGTTCCTAAACGATACCCACTCACTTTAATCACATCATCGGTTCTACCAATAATCCAAAAATAACCGTCCTCATCTTTCTTAGCCGAATCTCCGGTTAGATACCAACCTTGTTTTTCGTATTTTTTCCAATAGGTTTCTTTAAAACGTTCGGGATCGCGATAGACTCCTGCTGCCATACCGGGCCATGGGGACTTAATCACCAAAGTGCCTTCTTCGCCTGCTTCCATTTCATTCCCCTCGTCGTCAACCACGGCAATTTCATTTCCAAAAAAGGGCTTGGTTGCCGAACCGGGTTTCAGAGGAGTAATGGGTAAGGGGGCAATCATAAATCCACCGGTTTCGGTTTGCCACCAAGTATCCATGATGGGGCATTTGTCTTTTCCGATAACTCTATGATACCATTTCCAAGCTTCCGGGTTAATGGGTTCTCCCACGCTTCCCAACAATCGCAAGGAGCTGATGTCGTGTCGGTTAGGCCAAGACTCTCCGAAGCGCATCAATCCACGAATGGCAGTAGGAGAGGTATATAAAATATTAATACCATATTTATCTATCATTTTCCACCATCTATCGGGATAGGGATGATTGGGTGCGCCTTCGTACATAAAAATGGTGGCTCCATTAATTAATGGACCATACACAATGTAACTATGTCCGGTAATCCAACCGGGATCAGCGGCACACCAAAAACGATCTTCGGGTTTGATATCGAACACCATTTGATGGGTGGCAGCAGTATATACTCCGTATCCTCCATGGGTGTGCATTAAGGCTTTGGGTTTTCCTGTGGACCCGGACGTATATAACAAAAACAACATGTCGGAAGCATCCATGACCTCCGTTTCGCAAATGTGGCTGGCTATAGGGAGGGACTTTAAATCGTGATACCAATAATCCCTGTCGTTTTCCATGTAAACATCTATGTTGGTGCGCTTCACGGTGATACATATCTCCATGGTGGGCGAAAGTTCCATGGCTTTGTTTACCACGCTTTTGAGTTCCACTACCTTTCCTCTTCTGTAACCCCCATCTGCAGTAATTACTACTCGGCTGTTGGCATCATTGATTCGGTCGGCCAAGGCCTCGCTGCTAAAGCCACCATACACCACGCTATGAGCGGCACCAATTTTGGCACAAGCCAGCATGGCAAATAGTTGAGATCGGAAGAGCACACGTCTGAACTCCAGTCACCTGAAGCTATC
>CAZJBB010000075.1:0-13569 GCA_964543995.1 uncultured Bacteroidales bacterium | reverse complement strand
GGCTGGGTAACCAAGAGCATACCGGCATCTCTGGGAGACAAGCCTTTAACATACTGCAAATACAAGCTCAAGAGAAAACTGATGGCAAAAGTTGCGGCATAGTTTATCAAAGCAGCCAAGTTAGAAAAAGCAAAAACCCTATTGTTTTTAAACAAATGGATATTTAGGACAGGAAAAGGGGTTTTTAATTCAAAAAGCACAAACCATACCATACCCAACACACCCACTGCCGTGGCTGCTATGGCTATAGGATCCGGAAGACGGGTAAAACCTACCATCAATAAACTTAGAAAAACCATATAAATAGCCGAGCCTTTAAAATCAAATTTTTCGCCTTTGGCTTCGGCCCAATCGGTTTTCAAAGATGTAAGCACCAAAACAATGATGAGTATATTAAAAGGAATGTTGATATAAAACAAACTTCTCCATCCCAAGTATTGCGTCAGTATGCCGCCAAGGACAGGAGAGGCAGATAATCCCAAATACACTGAAGAAACTACGATTCCAATGGCTTTGCCTCTCTCTTGGGGTGGAAAGGCAGAAGTAATCATCGCCATACCGGTTCCAAACATCATGGCTCCACCCAAACCTTGGATAACTCTACCCACCAAAAGCATGGGTGTGGAAAAAGAAAAAGCACACAAAAGGGAAGCTGCAATTAATATCAGGTTACCATAAAAAAACACTTTTTTACGTCCAAACATATCGGCAATTTTTCCGAGGGGCACTAAAAATACGGCAGAAGCCAATAAAAAGCTCATGCCTACCCAACTCATGGTAATGGCATTCATTTGGAAGGTCTCGGCAATTTGTGGTAAGGCAATGTTAACCGCAGCCCCCAGAAAAGGATTGATGAAAGAGGCTAAAATCACTACCAAAAGCAGAATGTTTTTGTTAAAAGGGTTTTCCGGAGTATGCATGGATTTTATTGAATTAAAAATTAGGAGAAATTATTCCATGTGAAATTTGAAATAATCCACAATTCGGTCTTTATTTTTTGACACAAAGTCGAGGTATTGTTCATAAAAATCGATATGAAAGCAAGTGATAAACACATAACAATCGAGGTACCCTTCTTGTTTCATTTTTCTTGCTTGTTCAAGACTTGGGTCATTGTTGTTATTTAACATTTCTTCCCAGCTAAATACTTCTAAATACCTTGCTTTGGTAAGATCGTTTTGCTTCACAATTAAACCTTTATCATTGCAATACGCTTTGATTTTCGTAATCGCACCTTGATAATATACCCAAGGTCCGGCTTTAACTCCTTTGAGAACTTCCAAACTATCATCTTTATCTGCATTCATTTTATTGGGAAAACATTTTCTTGGAGTCCAGCTGATTTTTAGTTTTTTCCCCATCATATATAATACATCTGAGTATTTATCGTAAAGGGTATAGTCGGGATAGATCATTAAGGCTTTCAGGGCTTCCTCTGCAGCTTCTTTATATAAGTTCATTTTTAGGTAAGTGTCCATCAGATATTTTCTGGGTTCAAGCAAGGTGGGAAACTTTTTGACGGCTTCTTCAAAATAAGTGTGTGCTTTTTCATAATACCCTAAATAAAAATAGGCATCTCCCAAATACATGCTAGCCTTATAAAAATCAGGTTGAACCTCCACTGCTCGGGAATATAAGCGGGCTGCTTTTTCATAGTTTTTATTTTCAAATTCACTTTCGGCATCATAAAAGTATTTTAATGCCTTTTTGCTTACGTTGGTGTCGATTTCAGTGTCAACGAAAGTATTTCTCAGCAGTATGGATGAATAGTAGGCTTCTTTTGACCTACAAGTTGCCCTTCGGGCTTCGTCAAGGTATTTTTTCTTGGCATTTTTTGAAGGGCTTATATTGCTTAAGATTTTCATCAATGATTGTGCAAGGGTATCATTTTCTGAATTAACATCATTTCCATCCTTGTCTTTTGTGGTTATGGTAAAGCTACCCTTCATAAACAAGTCCGAACTTTTAGACGCTTCATATTGCTTTCCCCTGACTTTGACAAGCAAATCCCAGCCTTCACCATATTCCGGATTTTCTTTAAGTAGGTCAACCAAATAATCAGCCGCATCATCATACTTCTCCTTTTTTATGTACGAATAGGCTTTATCCAGTTTTTTATCCAAGGGGTTAGATTGAGCATAGGTCGAAATGTTCAATACAATTGAAAAAGAAATTACAAAAAATAAGTGTTTCATGGTTTATTCTTTTTGTTTGGTATCAATATAAATAGTAACGGGGCCATCATTTATTAATTGCACCTGCATCATTGCACCAAATGAACCGGTTTTAATTCGTATTTGGCTTACTTTATGAAGTTCAGCAATAAAAGCTTCGTATAAGGGCAAGGCAATTTCCGGTTTGGCGGCTCGAATGTATGAGGGGCGATTTCCTTTTTTTGTTGAAGCATGTAAGGTAAACTGACTCACTACCAGTATTTCTCCCTTGACATCCACTACCGAATGATTCATGATTTCATTTTGATCATTAAAGATTCTGAGATGGGTGATTTTTGCACAAAGCCATTCGATATCCTCATGGGTGTCAGTATCTTCTATCCCCAATAAAATCATCAGTCCTTTCCCAATGGAAGCCGTTTGATTTTTGTCGATTCGGACGGAGGCTTCGGTTACCCTTTGAATGATGACCCTCATGATTTAATCCCACTCGTTTTCATTAAAATATTCATCTTTCAGGATGCCGATGTAATTGCTGTAACGAGAAACACTTATAGCCCCACTTTGTAAAGCATCTTTCACGGCACATTTGGGTTCGTGTTGATGTGTGCAATTGTAAAACTGGCATTGAGATAACAACTCTTTCATCTCCGGGAAATACAAAGCCACTTCTCCTTTCAAAAAGTCAGTCAGCCCAAACTCTTTAATCCCGGGAGTGTCAATAATAAATCCGCCATTGGAAAGTTCATGCATTTCTGCAAAAGTGGTGGTATGTATCCCTTTTTGATGGTATGAGGAAATGTTTTCTACTTTTAAGTGAAGATTCGGGTCAAGCGAGTTGATTAAGGTGGATTTCCCCACCCCGGAATGTCCTGAAAATAGATTGGTTTTTCCTTTTAAGGCTTCTTTTAAATCCGCTATATCTTTGGGGTCGAATGAGGAAGTGATGCAACCGGAATAACCAATGTCGGAATACATTTCCAGAAGCTTTTGGGCCGCTGACAATTGTTCTTGATTCAGTAAATCTTTTTTGTTTATCAAAATGGTTACCGGGATATGATAGGCTTCGGCAGTAACAAGAAAGCGATCAATAAAGCCGGTGGAGGTTCTGGGTTGGGCAATGGTTGCTACTAAATAGGCTTGGTCGATATTAGCCGCAAGTACATGGGTGCTCTTTGATAAGTTGGTGGCTTTGCGGATGATGTAATTGGAGCGTTCTTTTATTTCGTTGATCAATCCGATATGATCGGGAAGTAAGGTAAATACTACATGATCTCCAACGGCAATGGGGTTGGTGGCTCTGATGCCCTTGAGTTTGAAATTCCCTTTGAGCTTGCACTCAATTCGTGAACCATCAGGGATTCTGACAATATAACTGCTTCCGGTAGATTTGATGACAATGCCTTCCAATGAATGTTTTTTAGTTTTGGGTCGGGGATAAAATTAGGAATATTTCTTTAAACATCTTGTTCTTTAATCTCAAGTGCTGAAAATTTAGTTTAAAATAATCTCAAAAAATTCGCACCAAACTAATCCTAAAATTAAATGTCTATCGATAAAATTTTTTGTAGTTTTGTCTGATAATTGATAACCCATTCACAATTAACTAATTAATCACTATGGCAAAAATAACTAAAGCAGACGCGCTTAACTATCATTTTGAAGGCCGTCCCGGTAAAATTGAAGTGGTTCCAACCAAACCTCACACCACGCAAAGAGACCTTTCGTTAGCTTACTCCCCCGGAGTTGCTTATCCTTGTCTTGAAATTGAAAAAAATCCTGATGATGTTTACAAATATACATCCAAAGGGAATTTGGTAGCCGTTATTTCGAATGGTACCGCCGTTTTAGGTTTGGGCGATATTGGTGCTACTGCCGGTAAACCGGTAATGGAAGGGAAAGGTTTGTTGTTTAAAATCTTTGCGGATGTGGATGTTTTCGATATTGAAGTAGAAACCAAAGACATTGATGTTTTTGTTGAAACCGTTAAGCAAATTTCTGTAACTTTCGGTGGTATTAACTTAGAAGACATCAAAGCTCCTGAGTGTTTCGAAATCGAAGAAAGGCTGAAAAAAGAATTAAAAATCCCCGTGATGCATGACGATCAGCACGGAACCGCAATTATTTCCTCTGCAGGCCTTATCAATGCATTAGAAATTGCAGGGAAAAAAATTGAAGAAGTTAAATTGGTTGTTAATGGCGCCGGTGCTTCAGCTATTGCATGTACCAACCTGATGGTATCCTTGGGGGTAAAAAAAGAAAATGTAATCATGCTCGACACCAAAGGGGTTTTACATAAAGACCGCACCGACCTCAACAAATACAAAGAATTATATGCTACCACATTACCGGTACATACCTTGGTTGATGCCATGAAGGGGGCTGATGTCTTTCTTGGATTGAGCTCAAAAAATGTAGTATCAAAAGAAATGGTTTGCTCAATGGCTGCCAACCCAATTGTATTTGCTATGGCAAACCCCGACCCCGAAATTACCTATGAGGATGCAACCGATGCCAGAGAAGACGTATTAATGGCTACCGGTCGTTCCGACTATCCAAATCAGGTAAACAATGTATTGGGGTTCCCATTTATTTTCCGAGGCGCTTTGGACGTAAGAGCCACTTGTATTAACGAAGAAATGAAAAAAGCGGCCGTCTATGCTTTAGCTAAACTTGCCAAAGAAGATGTTCCTGAAATTGTAAGTAAGGCTTATAACGTTAAAAATTTAATTTTCGGGAGAGAATACTTTATTCCAAAGCCTCTTGATCCTCGATTAATTACCTCCGTTGCTCCTGCTGTTGCTAAAGCCGCCATGGATTCAGGCGTAGCTCGTAATCCTATTTCGGATTGGGATGCTTATAAACACGAACTTTCTTCTCGTTTGGGATTGGAAAATCAATTATTACGCGGCATCACCTTAAAAGCTAAAAACAATCCACAAAGGGTGGTTTTTGCAGAAGGCACCAATTTAAAAGTATTGAAAGCGGCTAACGAAGTTATGTTAGAAGGCATTGCAAAACCCATTCTTTTAGGAGATGCTGAGCAAATTCGTCGCATTTTGGCTGAAAACAACATTGATTTATGCGAGGCTCAAATCATTGATCCAAGAAGCAAAGAAATTGAAGAAACCAGAACTCGTTTTGCCAAACTCATTTGGGAAAAAAGACAAAGAAAAGGCATTACCTACGACGAAGCATATGAATTAACTTTTAACCGTAACGACTTCGGTATTATGATGGTAGAAACCGGAGAAGCAGACGCAATGGTTTCCGGAGTTACCAGCGAATATGGAGAAGTCATGAGTCCGGCATTAAAACTTATAGGTACAGATCCTACATACGGACGTGTTTCAAGCATGTATATCGTAATTACCAAAAAAGGGCCATTCTTCTTTGCAGATACCACTGTAAACCTCGACCCGGACTGGGAAACTTTAGCAAAAACAGCATTGTTAACGGCGGATGAAGTTAAGCGTTTTAATATTGAACCGGTTATTGCAATGGTATCTTATTCCAATTTTGGCTCCGTTAAAGCTGCGGTTAATACCATGGGTGCTGAAAAGGTAAGGAAAGCAACCAAATATCTACATCAAAATCACCCTGATTTATTGGTTGATGGAGAAATTCAGGCGAATTTCGCATTAAATAAGGAGCTGCTAAACAAAAAGTTCCCATTCTCTAAAATAGCCAACAAAAATGTAAATACCTTGATTTTCCCTAACTTGAGTTCCGGAAATATTGCATACAAGATTATGCAAGAAATTGGTGGAGCAGAGGTTATTGGACCTATCCTAATGGGGATGAAGAAACCTATTCATGTAGTACCTCTTGAATGTAGTACCAGAGAAATTGTTCACATGACAACCATTGCAGTTGTGGATGCACAATATGCCAAAAAAATTAAAAAGTAAACATTCATCGATTTTGCTTTTAATTATTATTTTTGCTTCAATTAATGAAACGAAAGAGTAGTTAATTTACATAATGAAAACAACGAGATTCAAAAAAATAGTTTGATTTTTCAACCTTTAAAATAAAATTATGAGTTTAAGTATTATTGGAAGAGCAGTTCAGGAATCTGTGACGCTGAAGCTCAATGAAACAGCAGCCATTCTTAGGGCAAAAGGAGAACCGGTTATTCATCTTGGTATAGGTGAGCCTAAAAGCAAAGCACCTTTAGATGCACTTATTGCAGCAGCAGGGAGCTTGAGTTCAGGCGATGTACGTTATACCCCGGCAGATGGGATTCCTGCCCTCAAGCAAGCCATTGTTCGATACACAGGCGACATGTATAAACGCATCGTTAGCGTAGAAAATGTAATTGCTTCCAGTGGAGCAAAACAAAGTATCATGGTGGCTCTTCAAGCCATCTTAAACCCACAGGATGAAGTCATTTTCCCGGCACCTTATTGGGTAAGCTATCCTGAAATGGTTAAATTATGTGGTGCAGTTCCTGTTCCTGTATTACCGGAAGATGGAAGTTTTTACCCAACCATTCAAGACATTGAAAGAGTTACCGGCCCATATACAAAGTGTGTTATCATCAACAGCCCTAATAATCCAACGGGAGCCATGTACTCGGAACAGTTTATTAAGGAAATTGTTGAGTTTTGTGAAAGCAGAAGCATTTATCTTATCATGGATGATATTTACCATCGTTTGTTATTCAATGGTAAAAAACCCATCAGTTGCTACAATTTCTTAAACAAAAGCGTGGATGAATCTAAATTGATTGTCATCAATGGGGTTTCAAAACAATATGCCATGACAGGTTTCAGAATTGGTTGGGCTGTAGCCAACAGGAAACTGATTAAAGCCATGACCAATATTCAAAGCCACCAAACCTCAGGTCCCTCTGTAGTATTGCAGCTTGCTGCTGTTGGAGCCATCAATGGAATTCAATCTGGTGTGGATAGTTTGTGCATGACCTTAGAAAACAATACCCGTGTGATGATGGAACAGTTGAACTCTTTTGAAGGAATCAGAGCCATACGTCCGGATGGAACATTTTATTGCTTTGTCGATTTCAGTCATTATGACAAAGATTCGACCAAACTTTCCTATTTCCTACTCGATAAAGTTAGAGTCATTACCGTTCCCGGTGTGGAATTTGGAATGGAAGGCTACCTCCGCTTATCTACTTGCGGTTCTATAAAAGATATTACTCAGGGTATTGAGCGTATCAAATGGGCACTAGACCCCAATTCACCCAATGAATTATTTATTGGTGAAAGAAAACTAGTGAGAGATTGGTTGTAAAATAAAATAGTCATAACTTAACGAAATATAATTATGTCAAAGTATTTGAAATTTGAAACCCCTGCACAAAAACAGGCCGCAAATTTAAAAAGCGAATACGGATTAAAAAATCACGGATTAGTCCATTTGGACAGAGTGTATTGGAATCTTTCCGAATCCGCCTTATATGAAGAAGCCATTTTCAGAAATGAAGCTAAAATAGTTAATGGTGGCGCACTTTTGGTGCATACCGGTAAATGGACTGCCAGAGCTGCCAGCGAAAAGTATTTTGTAAAAGAAGATACCACCGGCGATAAAATCGACTGGGGTAAAAATAATCGCCCTTTAAGTCCCGAAAAGTTTGATGCCTTGTTTTCTCGTTTACAAGCCTTTTTGCAAGGAGAAGAGCTTTTTGTTCAAGATGTTTATGTTGGAGCAGACCCGGAATATACCATGCCCATTCGTATTATTACCGATACGGCTTGGCAAAGTTTGTTTGCAAGGAATATGTTCCTTACCAACAACACCTTAGAAAAACACAAAACCCATATTCCCGAATTTACGGTCATCGCTTCTCCTTCTTTTAAATTAGATCCAAGAGTGGATGGAACCAACAGTGAAACCGCTATTGTAATTAATTTCGAGAAAAAAATTGCCATTATCGGAAACACAGAATATGCCGGTGAAATCAAAAAATCCATATTCACCATCATGAATTTCCTCATGCCATTGAGAGATGTAATGTCCATGCATTGCTCTGCCAATGTGGGTAAAGATGGTGATGTTGCCTTATTCTTTGGTTTAAGTGGTACGGGCAAAACCACCCTTTCTGCCGATCCAAACAGAAGCCTGATTGGTGACGATGAACATGCTTGGAGTGACGATGGCGTATTTAATTACGAAGGTGGTTGCTATGCAAAAGTAATTCGTTTGTCGGCAGAAAATGAACCTGAAATATACGAATGCACCAAAAGATTTGGAACCATTTTAGAAAATGTGGTTTTCGACCCTACTTCTCGTAAAATTGATTTAGATGACGATCAGGTAACTGAAAATACCCGAGCTTCTTATCCCCTTGCATTTATCCCAAATGCCATTCCTGAAAAAATGGTAAGAACCCATCCTAAAAATGTCATCTTTTTGACTTGCGACGCTCAGGGTGTTATGCCACCGGTAGCTCGTTTGGATATGAATCAGGCCATTTATCACTTTATCAGCGGTTATACCTCTAAGATTGCCGGTACTGAGCTTGGCTTGGGCATTGAACCGGAAATTGCATTTAGTGCTTGTTTTGGCGCTCCATTTATGGTGCATCATCCTTATTATTATGCCGATTTGCTCCGCAATAAAATTGAACACCATGGTGCGAAAGTTTGGTTAGTGAATACCGGATGGGTAGGTGGTAAGTTCGGTGTTGGAAAACGTATCAGTATTCGTCATACCCGTAATATGTTAAACGCTATTTTGGAAGGCAAACTCGACAAAGTTAAGTTCAGAAAAGACAAACTCTTCCAATTCGAAATCCCAACTACTTGTCCCAATGTACCTGATGATGTATTAGATCCATCCAATGCTTGGGGAAATAAAGAAGAATATTGGCAAAAGTATGATGCCCTTGCATCTCGTTATCAAGAAAACTTTAAAATGTTTACCGAAGGCTGCCCCGAAGTGGTTGTAAAAGCCGGACCCAAGCGCTTGAAGTAATACGAACCATATCATTTAAAGCCCGAGCATACCTGTTCGGGCTTTTTTCATGGTCCTTCCTGATAAGTTGACACTCAATGACCCCATTGGTCTTCGAATTTCATCCTTGTTCTCTCTAAGCGGTCATCACGATGAGGCTGTCTCAAAAGCAACCAATTGCGTCATTGCGAGATTGGAACAACCGAAGCAATCTATTGTAATCAAAGTAGTTAGATTGCTTCCCGACCAGTCGGGACAGGTCACTTCGTTACCAATGACGAAAAATACAACTTTACTCAATGACCCTATTGGACTTCGAGTTCCATCGAGAAGTTTTTGTCCTTTCTAAGTGGTCATCTTACTTCGGGACTCAATAATCTTTTCCGTCTTCGGTCTTCAAACTTCCGTCATCATGCAAGTCGCAATTCCTATATTTCTTTTCGGCATTCATGAAAATTGTCTGAAAATTGGATAACAAATTTGAAGTTAAAATTAGCTTAAAAGAAATATTGACATTTAAAATTACGAGAATTGATAAATATCACTAACTCAGCAATGTTTTGTTATTTAATGAACAATGAATCACCTGAAAATCACAATCAAAAATATTTTTCTAAAAAAATTAGCTAATCTCAAACTAATTTGTAATTTAGTGACCAATTCTGTGAATTAATTATCAATAGAAAACTTACAAATATCATTTAATCAATATTCATTATTTAAACAAACAAAACCATGGCATCATTAAAAGAAAAATTTGTTGAAAAAGCTGTTCCGGCAGCAGCGGATTTTAAAAAACTACTGAAAGAATACGGTAGTGTTGAAATAGGTAAAGTTACCATTGAATCAGTGTTAGACGGCATGAAGGGCATTCCTGCCTTATTATGTTTAACTTCGAAATTGGATGCGAACGAAGGAATCCGTTTCAGAGGATATTCAATTCCTGAACTACAAGAGAAACTCCCGAAACTTTCACCAAACGACGAACCATTACCCGAAGGATTGTTCTATTTAATGCTATTAGGCGAAATTCCTACCATGGATGATGTAAAAGCCATTAGCGATGAATGGAAAAAACGTGCTGTTATGCCACAACATGTATATGACGTGATTGACGCCATGCCTAAAAACTCAGCCCCTATGGCCGATTTTAGTGCTGCAATGTTAGCATTGTCTACCGTCTCAGAATTCCAAAAAGCGTATGATTCAGGCGTTGGTAAAAAAGATTACTGGGATTCAACTTACGAAGATGCAATGAATTTCTTAGCTCAATTGCCATTGATTGCAGCTTATATTTATCGTAAACATTACCATAATGGAGTGAATATTCCTGCGGATCCAAGTTTAGACTGGTCAGCAAACTTAGCTCACATGATGGGCTACGACAGTGCCGAAATCCATAAATTATTCAGACTGTATTTAACCATTCATGCCGACCATGAAGGCGGAAATGTTTCAGCTCATACTACCCACTTAGTTGCTTCAGCTTTGAGCAATCCTTATTATTCTTATGCTGCAGGGATGTTAGGACTCGCCGGCCCATTGCATGGTTATGCAAATCAGGAAGTTATTGCTTGGGTACAAGATATGATTAAAGAAATTGGAACCTCAACCCCAACCAAACAACAAATTCATGATTTCTGCGAAAAAACCATTGCTGCAGGTAGAGTAATTCCGGGATACGGACATGCTGTTCTTAGAAAAACCGACCCTCGCTTCGAAGCTCAAAGAGAATTTGCAGGAAAATATTGTCAAAATGATAGTTTTATTCAAATAATTAACGACCTTTACGAAGTAGTTCCTCCAATTTTGGGTGGACTTGGTAAAGTGAAAAACCCATGGCCAAATGTTGATGCTTATTCAGGCTCATTATTAATGCACTATGGAATTAAAGAAGCTCCTTTCTATACCGTTATGTTTGGCGTATCAAGAGCATTGGGAGTACTTGCTTCCATTCTTTGGGACAGAGCATTGGGTATGCAAATCGAAAGACCTTCTTCCTTTACCATGGAATGGTTTAAAGAAAAAGCCGGAATTTAATCATTATAACTAATTAAAAAACAAAAACGTATATGAAAGTAACCGTTGTAGGTGCAGGACTTGTTGGCGCAACTTGTGCTGAAGCCATTGCACACAGAGACATCGTTAATGAAGTGGTACTTCTCGATGTAAAAGAAAACCTTGCCGAAGGTAAAGCCTTAGATATGTGGCAAATGTCGAACATTAAACAATTCGACACCCGTGTTAAAGGTTCTACAAACGACTATTCCAAAACCGCTGGTTCAGAAATCGTAGTGCTTACTGCCGGTGTTCCAAGAAAACCGGGTATGTCTCGCGACGACTTGATTTCTATCAACGCCGACATCGTAAAAACCAGCACCGAGAATATCATTAAATATTCTCCAAATGCCATCATCATTGTGGTATCCAATCCTTTGGATGTTATGACGTATTGTGCATATTTAACAGCCAAGATGGATTCGAGTAAAGTGTTTGGAATGGCCGGTATTTTAGATACTGCCCGTTATAGTGCTTTCCTTGCCGAAGCATTAAATTGCTCACCTAAAGACATCAAAGCCATTTTGATGGGTGGTCATGGTGACACCATGGTTCCACTACCACGTTATACTACTGTTAGCGGTATTCCTGTTACTGAGTTAATTGAAAAAGACAAACTGGATGCTATCGTGGACAGAACTAAAAAAGGCGGTACCGAAATCGTTAACCTGTTGGGAACTTCTGCTTGGTATGCCCCCGGGGTTGCAGCTGCTCAAATGGTGGAAGCCATCATCAGAGACCAAAAACGTATTTTCCCATGCTGTGCTTGGTTACAAGGACAATATGGTTTGAAAGATATCTATTTGGGAGCACCTGTAAAACTTGGCCGCAAAGGAATCGAAGAAATCATCGAACTGAAACTGAACAGCGAAGAAATGGGATTGGTAAACGCTTCTGCTACTGCTGTTAGAGAAGTTATGGATGTGCTCGACAAAATGAACGCCGCAAAATAGTTTGGGCTTATGTACATAAAAAAAGCTGACTCGAAAACGGGTCAGCTTTTTTATTAGAGGAATAATTATTTAAAATGGAATGGCTGTTAAGCCAATTGAAATCGGATACATTTGTGGGCCTTTGTCTTTCATAAAGATACTGTTCAACGAATAACCGGCATTGACAATAAACCATTTGTAACCGACTCTTGCAGTTAAAGTATAGCTTGATTTTTCAAGGTTTTCTATTCTATTGTTTTTCACAAACATACTTCCATCTCCATCGGTTATATCCGCTCCTTTATATTTGGTATGGGCATCCAATTTAAATCCAAACTTGAAGCCTAAAGCAATGCGAATTTTACTAGGGGTTTGAAAACGGAATTCTACTGGAATATCAATATTGGCAATAGATAATTTGTTGATCTGATAGTCTGTTTTTTGACCATTTACAGAAGTGGGCAATTTAGTAAATTCAGAAACCTTTGCAGAATCAAGAACTAAGTTTCCGTTGGAATAAAAATTATGTACTGTGATTCCTAAGCCGAAGGCAAAGCTGAAATTTCCAGTTCCCATTTTAATATTATACATTCCTGCAGCACTGATTCCTTGATTGATTCCTCTGGCAGAAATACTATCCGGTACTTTTTGCCAAACATCAGAAAACAAACTTAACACAAGAGCATCACTGGAGGTTTTACCATATTCTTTAGCCGGTTTTTTAATTTCAGGACTATTGCTGGGTGATTGAGCGTAAGCTATAGTAGCACTGATAAGCAATACAAATAAAATGATTTTTTTCATGATTATAAATTTAGTCTGCAAAGTTACAACAATTGTTCCAATGTTGTTAGAGGATGCCTTCAAGAGGTGAAATTTCTAAGTATAATGAATTCCTATCAACCCTTGAGTTCATTTACAGCCAACCAAGCCATGAAACCCATCCCTATTTTCAAACAGTTCTCGTCAACTTCAAATGAAGAAGAATGCAAATTCGTTACCGGAAAACCTGGTCTAGCTGTACCAATACGATAAAAGCAGCCCGGCAAAATCTGCGAATAATAAGCAAAATCCTCTGCGGTCATTCGCAACCCGATATCTACCACATTTTCCGCACCTAAAAATTCAATGGCATAGGATTTTACTTTTCGGGTCAGTTCTACATCATTTACCAAGTAAGGATATCCTTTGTCAATAAAGACATCGGCATTCCCACCCATGCTTTCGGCCACTTTTTCTGCTATTTGTTTTATCTTCTCATGGGCAACAGCTCTCCATTCTTCGCTATAGGTTCTAAAAGTTCCTTCAAGGATAACACAATCGGGGATGATGTTGGTTTTCCCATTCGCTTGAACCTTTCCGAAAGACAAAACCGTGGGAATGGCAGGGTTGGCCAAACGACTGGTTATTTGTTGTAAAGCAACAATTACCTGAGCCGCAATGACCACAGGGTCGATATTCAATTCGGGAGTAGCCGCATGCCC
>CAZJBB010000074.1:0-13770 GCA_964543995.1 uncultured Bacteroidales bacterium | reverse complement strand
AGATAGCTTCAGGTGACTGGAGTTCAGACGTGTGCTCTTCCGATCTCTTTTTAGAGTTACTCATGCATATCGGGATGTTTATGCTTATGCAAAATCTTTAGGAAGTTCCGGTAGTTGCAATATTAATGTAGCTTGTCCTCAATCTGCCGGTTGGGAGAATGAAATTCGATCGGTGTGTATGTTGGTTGTGGGTGGAAGCGGGTTTTGTACCGGAGCTTTGGTTAATAATACCAGTAATGATGGCACTCCTTATATATTAACCGCAAACCATTGCTCTGCAAGTAATGATTTTGCTTCTTGGGTATTTTGGTTCAATTGGCAGAGTGCTACTTGTACCAATCCCACTTCATCTCCAACACATAATCAAACCACGACTTCGGGCAGTGTGTTAAAAGCCCGTAATTCGGGTTCTGATTTTTGTTTGGTTCAGATGAATGCTACACCTCCGGTTTCTTTTAATGTATATTATGCGGGTTGGGATAATACCGGAGCCCTTTCTACTTCTCAAGTTTGCATTCACCATCCTTCGGCGGATATTAAAAAAATCACTTTCGATAATCAATCTCCTACAGCTGTTGATTGGGGAAGTCCTTTAGCGGCTTGCTGGCAAATTGGCTCTTGGGATGCTGGCACCACCGAACCGGGTTCTTCAGGTTCTCCTCTTTTCAACAACAATCATAAAATTATTGGACAATTGTTTGGAGGCTCCGCCTCATGTTCTAGTCTAACCAATGATAATTTCGGTAGGTTTGCAGTTTCATGGAATACAGGAACCACAGCGGATACACGCTTGATAGATTGGTTAGATAAAAACAATACAGGAACAAGCGTTTTAAATGGTATCGATGGCTCAAATGTTTCAGTCCAAAACACCCTTCCCCCGCCGACAAATGGCATGATTTTTCCAAACCCCGCACATGATATACTGAATGTCGACTTGTCTTTCTTTGACCATAAGGCTGAGCTTCTTATCATGAATACCTTAGGTCAGATAGTTTCATCGAAATCCATTGAGGTTTCGAATCAAAAAATCATTGAAATTCCAATTCATCAGTTAAAACCTGGGTTTTACATCCTTAAGGTCTCCGACCCATATAAAACCTCTTCTGCGAAATTTTTTATAGAAAAATAATCATGAAAAAACCGGATTTTCAGAAAATTAAGACCTTCTTGCTCCGATTCAATAATAAATACCTGATTTCAGGCTTCATCTTTATTATTTGGGTAGGTTTTTTGGATAAAAACAATTTGTTTTCTCAGTATGATCTTATCAGCGAGTTAAAAAGCTTAAAAAAAGAATTGAACTTCTATAAAAGCGAAATCATTAAAGACAATGAGCAAATTAAACTGCTGCAAACCAATCCGGGCGCATTAGAAAAATTTGCCAGAGAAACCTATTTGATGAAAAAAGAAGACGAGGATATCTTTCTTATTGTTGACCCAACAGCCGTTCAAAACGCAAAAAAATAAGCAATTACATCGGATCTACCAAGATGCTTATTTTAAATTTGTGGTTTTGATGCTTTCTTTGAAATTCACTCACCATTTTGCTCAATCGATTTTTGTTGGCTTGTAATTGGCTATCCTTTTTCAACTTAATCAATATGTTTTTCAAGTAGTATCCTTTAATCCTGGAAACCAATGGATACGCCGGTCCATGAATTTGATTTACAAATTCCTTTTTTAATACGGCTGCCAATTGTTGCGAAAGTTCATTAAGCTTAGTATCCACCGGATGCTTTAGGGTAATGTTAATTAAACGGGTAAAAGGGGGATAACCAAACTGTTTGCGTTCTGATATTTGCCGTTGAAACATAAAAAGATATTGATTTTCAACCACTTGTTTAAGTACCTCATATTGAGTATTCCAAGTTTGTATAATGACTTTTCCTTGAGCATGTTTTCTTCCTGCACGTCCACTCACTTGCGACATAAGTTGATAGCTTTTTTCAATAGCCCTAAAATCAGGAAAAGTAATTAAGTTATCGGCACTGAGAATGCCGACCAAACCTACATTTTCAAAATCCAATCCTTTGGTAACCATCTGAGTTCCCACCAAAATATCAAGACGTCTTTCCTCAAACGACTGAATGATTTGTTGGTAAGAATATTTACTTCGAGTGGTGTCTAAATCCATCCTGCCAATATTTGCAGTTGGGAAAAAAACCTTAAGTTCATCTTCCACTTTTTCGGTTCCAAAACCTTTCATCTTGATATCCGGACTTTTACATGCCGGACAGCGATCGGGGATGCTGGTGATGTAACCACAGTAGTGGCACCTCAATTGGTTGTTGGTTTTATGGTACACCAAGGATACATCGCAATTTTTACAAACAGGAACCCATTGGCACTTATCGCATTCCAATCGGGTTGAAAATCCACGGCGGTTTTGAAATAGAATCACTTGTTGGTGATTATCTAAAGCATGCTGTATTCCATTAATGAGTGCAAAACTGAAAAAGGACTTCATGCTTCGATTTCGTGTTTCTTCCTTAAGATCAGCCAATTGAATATCAGGTAAGGACATTCCACCAAAGCGTTCATTTATTTCTACCAATCCATATTTTCCGGACTTAGCATTATAATAACTTTCCACGGAAGGGGTTGCCGATCCCAAAAGTACTTTTGCTCCATGTAAACTCGACAAATATATGGCCGCATCCCTTGCATGGTAAAATGGAGGCGGATCGTTTTGCTTAAAAGAATTATCGTGTTCTTCATCAACGATTATTAATCCTAAATTGCTAAATGGTAAAAAGATCGCTGAACGAGCCCCTAAAATGATTTGGTAAGCTTGAGGAGAATGATCATGGGTTCGCTGCCAAATTTCAGCTTTTTCGTTTTGGTTATGTTTTGAATGGTAAACCCCCACTTTGTCCCCAAAGTATTTTCGTAATCTATTGATAATTTGAGAGGTAAGGGCAATTTCAGGTAGCAGGTACAACACTTGTTTCCCTTTTTTTATGCATTCGTTGATATAATGAATGTATATTTCTGTTTTGCCACTGGAAGTTATGCCATGCAGTAAAACAATTTCTTTATCCATAAACTCCTGATCCAGTTCTTGAATGGCTTTCATTTGAAAATCAGTGTAGTTTATATTTTCCGGTTTCTCAACGGAATCATAAATCTTCAAACGACTGCTTTCTTTCTCCGTGGCGACAAAAATCTCTTTTTTAATTAAAGCATCAATGGGGTCGGATTTCACCTTAAACTTTCGGCTAATTTCACTTTTTTTAATTTCGGGGAAAGGGTCATCAAGTTCCTGGGCCAAGGAAATGTATGCCATTAACGCTTCCAATTGCTTAAATGCTTTCTTTTCCAATTGGTTAAAAACCTTTTGTAAGGATTCATCACTTCTATAATCAGGATGTAATTGAATGTAGGTTTCCAACAAAGGTTTATATTTTTCTTCAATATTTTCGTGCAAAAAGATGATCTCTTTTTCGGCTAAGGTTTTGATTATCGAAAGAATACTCTTTTGCTCTAAAATACCGGCCACTTTTGAAACGGGAATCATTTGCTGATGAACCAAGGCCTGCACCAAAACAGATTCTTTGGGACTTAAATGATCTATTTCTCCTGAAAAATTTTCATTCAAAGATATTTTCGTATCGCTGGCAAGTTTAAACACCGAAGGAAGAGCCACATTCATAACCTCTCCGGGAAAGCTCAGATAATACGAAGCCAGCCACTCCCAGAACTTCATTTGGGTTTGGTTTATCAAAGGATTAGCATCGAGTATAGATAAGAGATATTTTGGAATAAAACCTTGAGGAGGATTTCTGTGTATGTTAAAAACGAGGGCGGTATAAATCTTTTTCTGACCAAATTGAACGACTACCCTTTGTCCAACCATTACCTCATCATTCATTTCGTAAGGCACACGATAGGTGTAATATCCGGGTAAAGGTAAGGGCAAAAGTACGTCAGCAAAAAGGGTAATTCGATCCATGAAGCGAGTTCTAAAGAGAGAGAATTTTAGCCATCTCTAACATGTCTTTGTTGATTTCCTGATGGTGCTTGGTCGCTTTTTCAAAGGGCGTAAAAGATACGATTTTATTTAGAAGTCCAGCCATGACGCCTTTCTTTCCGTTCAACAAGCCTCTAACTGCTTCATACCCCAGGGTACTGGCAAGAACTCTGTCCATGCAAGAAGGATTTCCACCGCGCTGAATATGTCCAAGTACGGTAACTCTGGTTTGAAAATCAGGGAGTTGTTGTTTTACTTTTTCTGCAACCTGATAGGCGCCCCCCAAACCATCCCCTTCAGCTACCATGATAATTCCGGAGGTTTTGTTGTTTCTACGGTCATAATGAAGTACATTGATCAGATCCTCAATGCTGGTATGCTCTTCCGGAACCAAAATATCTTCTGCTCCAACGGCTATGCCACTCCTAAGGGCAATAAATCCGGCGTCTCTGCCCATCACTTCAATAAAAAACAACATATCATGAGACCCGGCGGTATCTCTAATTTTATCTACTGCTTCCACAACGGTGTTTATGGCAGTATCATACCCAATAGTAAAATCGGTTCCAAATAAATCATTGTCAATGGTACCCGGGATACCGATGATAGGCATGTCATATTCAGCCATAAAAGCCAAAGCCCCTCTAAAAGTGCCATCTCCGCCAATAGCTACTAATCCATCAATCCCTTCTTTTTTTAAATTTTCATAGGCTTGTTTTCGTCCTTCTTTGGTATGGAAACGTTCACTTCTTGCCGTTTTAATGAAAGTACCTCCCCTTTGAATGATATTAGAAACAGAATGGTTTTCAAGCAATACAAATTCTCCGTCAATCATTCCTTCGTAGCCGCGATAAATTCCTTTGACGGTTTTATGATAATATTTTGCGGTACGAACCACGGCTCTGATGGCTGCATTCATTCCGGGAGCATCGCCTCCTGAAGTAAAAACACCCAGGGTTTCCATTGAGTTATTCATTCTATTATAAGTAATTTAATAAGTAGCAAATTTAGTTTGATTTCAAAAGCAAATTCAAAAAGAGAATTTATATTTTTTTGTGACAACAAATTCTCGCTAAAATTGTATATATATGTACATTTATAGCCCATTTTAATATCATCAAAAATGAAAACAAAAGGATTGATAAAATATTGCTTATTTCTTATATTTTGTTTATTTTTAAGCACGGAGGCTTTCCCTCAAATTAAAATTCTTTTTGATGCCACCAAAGCCGAATCGGCAGGCAATGCGGACTGGGTGATTGATGCGGATGTTTTTAATTTATATTGGACTACTTCAGGTATTGCAACCACCACAGGTAATGAGTCGAATGCCCAACGCATTCCAACTCCGGCACAAAGCGGAATAACTTCTTCCACCACCGAAGGGTATTGGAAGGGAGCTTTATCCTCATGGGGCATAGACTTAGTAAAAAAAGGATATGCAGTAGAAACTTTACCTTACGGCACCGCAATTACTTATAATAATACTTCCAACCCTCAGGATTTATCGAATTACAAGGTCTTTGTTGTTTGTGAACCGAACATACAATTTACTGCTGCTGAAAAAACGGCCATTTTTCAGTTCGTGCAAAATGGAGGGGGTTTATTTATGGTTTCCGACCATACTTTGAGCGATAGAAATAATGACGGTTGGGATGCGCCTGCCATCTGGAACGACCTAATGACTTCCAATACCGTAGCAAGCAATCCTTTTGGAATCAGTTTCGATTTGGTGGATGTTTCTCCTTCCCCCGGGGTGATGGCCAATTTACCCACCGACACCTTGTTGCATGGGTCTATGGGAAATGTAACCCAAGTAAAATGGAGCAATGGTTGTACCATGCCCATCAATACCACTGCCAATCCTACCGTTAAAGGAATTGTTTACAATAATGGAGCTTCCAATACCGGTACCACCAATGTGTTAGTGGCAAGGGCAAATTATGGATTAGGTCGGGTAGTAGGTATTGGCGACAGCTCTCCTTGCGATGATGGCACCGGCGATACCGGAGATGTTCTTTACGATGGTTGGATTACCGATGCCAGTGGAAACCATGAAAAATTAATTATCAATGCCACCATTTGGTTGGCCTCTTCTCCTTCGACATCCAACGTTGGGATTAATGAGGTTTCAGGAGGTATTCAATTGAAAGCATTCCCGAATCCGGCATCGGATCAGTTTTATATTTCCATTTCCGGTGCTCAAACTCAAGATGTAAGTATAAAAGTCTATAATACCATGGGAGAAGAACTTTTCCTCCCTATTCAAGTCATTTCTGATTCTAAAATTAAACTGAATACCAACGCTTTAAAAAATGGTTTGTATTTTATTATTGCTGAGACTCATGGAGAAAGATTGCTAAGAAAGATATCCGTGTTAAAAAACTAAGGAATATCTCTAAAAGGTGAATTGAATGGTTGCCAGTATGGTGAACTTTGCAATTTTAGGGTGATCCAAGTGCGATAAACGCCACACAGCATCCAATCGCAATATTTTCAATATATTTTCCACGCCCAATCCGGCTTCATAATACGGTTTTTCAACGGTGGACATATATTCCGGGAAAACTGAAAAAGAACGGTTCCCTTTACTTAAACTTCCGATAACCCCTTTGGCATAAACGACTTCTCTCCATTTGAGTTTTCGTAATAATGGAATGCGATTCAAAAATAATCCCTCAAAATGATGTGTTACATAGGCACTTACGTATCGGTCACTCACAAACTCATAATAATTCATTAGGTTAAAGGCATATTCATCAAAAGAAAGAGCTTCATTTCCTTCATGGATTTTTAGCAAAGGATAAGGCAACTTTCCCCAAATTTGACCGGCTTCAATGATATATTTAAACCACCCAAAGCTTCCCACATTAACCCACTGATGTAAAAGCAATTGAAGTTTAGAGTAGTCATAATCACTAGAAAAAACGTTAGAAAATCCTTTTACAAACCTTGCCTCAAGCACAGGAAAAGGGGTTCCTAAACTGGCCCGTTTAAAAGCTCCGGTAAGAAATTTTTCCTTTAATGCCAACCGAGCATCCAACTCTACCTCCGAAGTAGTTAAAAGACTCTTCTTTTCAACGAACTGACTCCGGTTAATTTCAAAAGTAGTGCCACCTAAGGGATACATTTGTCTATGCGTTAGTTGTAATGTATTGGAAAAGCCATTAAACCAGGTATAATCCGTTTCAGCATGATATTCTCTCACCATGGTCAATTTATTTGCCGGCGTTCTCCTTAATATGGAGGCAAAAAAATTGTCTTGTCTAAATGCCATTTGACTCTCGCCCAACTGTTCGACATCATACTTATAATTTGCCTTAAGAACTCGGTGAACATCCTTATTAAAAACATATATCAACCCCCCTCCATATTTTAAAGTTTGATCCTTAATGCCATAAGCGGAATACACATTATACTTCACCTTTTTGCTAAACAGATTACTGGTAGCAACGTCCAATTTAAAACGGCTACCTTCATTTTTATTGTAACTATAAAGCGTCAGGTAGGAACCCACTTCAATATTTCCAAATCGCTTAAAACCGGTAAAAAGAATTCGAATGATATCTACATAATTTTTATATGCCGGAACCGATTGAACGGAATCGACCATGGCATAGATGCCTTTCTCGTTTTTACTGAGGGAATCATGTCTAACTGATTTCCAATAGGTTTCATTTCTTTCCGTGGCTTCATCTTCCGCAATAATTTTGGAGGCGACATTATAAAATTTATCCGGTTTGGGTTGGTTAAAAACGTAATTCTTAAAAGAGGCTGTTTTGGTGCCATACAAACCTATGGTATTCTTAATGTCCAGTACCAAATTGAAGTCGACAATCAGTTGATCGTTTGATATCATCCATTGTCCAAAATCAGTAAGTGTATAGGATTGTTTGATTTTGGCATCGTTAATAAAATTGATATTGGCATCATTGGCAATACGCATATCTACCTTTTTTATGGCAAAAGAGGTATCATGTACCCAAAGCTCACCACTAAAGGTAAGCTCCTGTTTCCGACGCGGTTTGAACATGATTTTATAGCACCATTGGTTTTGAATATAGGTACTGTCGGTAAGGTAGTATTTATAAAAAACTGAACCAAAATTAGCTGCAGGACTTACAAAGTTTTTCTCGAATAACATGATATAATTATCGTAAACATTCACTTTCTGATACAAATCGCCCAACAATTGGGTGAAACTTTCATCTGCAATGCCCGAAATGCGGCTACCCTTGATGATTTCTATAGTTGACTTAGGGGATTTTCGGTAAAACACATCTGAAACTACTTCCGAAAGCAAAGCCGGCAAATAGGTTTTCCCATTAATGGTGGAGGTATCCATATTGTCGAAAATGAAATTAAAAGGTTTGAGAAGGCGGTTTCTTTTCAATCGATCTTTAATATTATTGACATCCATTTGAATTTTAGTATAGGCTTCATACTGATAGGATGAAAGACCATTAATATCGTTTTTGTCCTTTTTCGATAGCACTTTCCTCATAATCACATCCGCAGGATTTTCATCATATTTAATTTCCACCGGATTCAAATTATACGAACTGGGCTGAAGATGAATATTAATTTCCTGATATTTTCCCCTTTGAATTTTTACTTTTTGGGGAAGATATCCAACAATGGACGTTTCAATAGTATCACCGGCAATTTTGGTCTCTAAAGAATATACTCCGTAAAAATCGGTAGCCGTTCCAAAGTTTTTTTCTTTGAAAAACACATTGACAAATGGAAGGGGTTCTTTTGTTACAGCATCTGTTACCTTACCATAAATTTTGGTAACTTGTGCATCACAAATCCCTAAACCTAACATGAAACAAAATAAAATTCCCCAAAAAGTTATTCTCAAAACCGAATAGATTATATGGTTTGTTAACAAAAGTATTGAAAATTAGTTCATATACCAAAGGATTCATTGACAAATTAGATATATGGGTTTGCTTCTCAATAATGAAAATTCTATTTCTCAGGTAATTATTCCTAATTTTGCATTTTATCGAATTTATCAATTAGCAAATCATACTTTATGACCAATATCCGTTTTAAAGCATTTGAATTAGCGAGTGCAAGAAAACCCATAGAGCTTCAAGTGGTGAACACAAAAGCATCCGAATATTTTGGCATCAATACCTTTAATCAAATATCTATGAGGGAGTTTCTTTCAGAAGTGACCTATAGAAAACTATTATCAGACACTGAAAAAGGGATAAAAATAGATCGCAAAATTGCCAATCAAATTGCAACCTCTTTAAAAAATTGGGCCATAAGCCATGGTGCCACCCATTACACCCATTGGTTTCAACCGCTGACGGGGGCTACAGCCGAAAAGCACGATGCATTTATTCACCCTATCGACGGAGGAAAAGCCATTGAAGAGTTTCATGCCGATGCGCTTATTCAACAGGAACCGGATGCTTCCAGCTTCCCACACGGGGGGATTAGAAATACTTTTGAAGCCAGAGGTTATACTGCTTGGGATCCTACCTCCCCAGCTTTTCTTTTAGATTCAACCCTATGTATTCCCTCGGTCTTTGTTTCCTATACCGGAGAAGCATTGGACAATAAGACCCCTTTACTCAGAGCTTTGCATGAATTGGATAGGGCTGCTTTAGAAGTGTATCAGTATTTCGATAAAAGTGTAAGCAAAATCCATGGAACCTTAGGTTGGGAACAGGAATATTTTTTGGTGGATTCAGCCTTTTATAATGCTCGTCCAGACTTGGCATTATGTGGCAGAACTTTATTTGGACATGCTTCGGCTAAAGACCAACAATTATCCGACCATTATTTCGGAATCATTCCTGAAAGGGTAATTGCCTTTATGAAAGACTTTGAAATGGAATGCCATAAATTGGGAATTCCTGTTAAAACCCGTCATAATGAAGTGGCTCCCAATCAGTTTGAAGCAGCCCCGGTTTTTGAAAACATCAATTTGGCCGTGGATCACAATCAACTATTGATGCACATTATCAAAAAGGTAGCTGCCAAACACGACTTTGTTGCTTTGCTTCACGAAAAACCCTTTGCCAAGATAAATGGTTCAGGAAAACACAACAATTGGTCGATGCAAACCAATACCGGAATAAATTTACTTTCCCCCGGGAAAGATGAAGAATCGAATTTCCGCTTTGTCACTTTTTTGGTAAACATTCTCAAAGCAGTTCATGACTATGCTGATATTCTTAGAGCATCCATTGCATCCGCAGGAAATGAACACCGTTTAGGTGCCCACGAAGCTCCCCCTGCAATTATTTCTGTTTTTCTAGGTTCTCAAATCGATCAAATCCTCACAGCCATTGAGCATGGAAAGAAGATTTCTAACCTTTCGAGTAAAAACAAAAAAGAATTAACCTCCAGCATTCCTTTAATTCCTGAGATATTATTCGATAATACCGACCGGAATCGTACTTCTCCTTTTGCGTTTACCGGAAATAAATTCGAATTCAGAGCGGTAGGTTCCTCAGCCAATTGCTCCAAACCCATGATGGTGTTAAGCACCATTGTTGCTAACCAATTGAAATTGTTTAAAAAAGAGGTGGATGGGCTAATTGCAAAAAAAGTAAAGAAAGAAGATGCCTTGCATCAAATTATTAAAAAGTACATTATAGAATCAAAGAACATTCGTTTCGAAGGCAACAATTATAGTAAAGAATGGTTGGAAGAAGCAAAGAAAAGGGGAATGCAAAATATAAATTCCACCCCGGAAGCCATTAAAGCTTTTGTCACCGATAAAGCCATAGCCTTATTCCAAAGCAACCAAGTGCTCAATGAGAGAGAATTATATGCTCGGTATGATATCGACCTTGAGAATTATACTAAAAAAGTACAAATAGAATCCAGGGTCATGGGCGATTTGGCGACCAATCATATCATTCCTATTGCCATTCGGTACCAAAACCTGCTGATTCAGAATGTAAAAGGATTACAGGATATTCTTTCTCCCACTGATTTTAAAAGCACCTCCGCCAGCCAAATAGAATTGATTCGAGAGATTTCTATGCATATTGCAAAAATAAAAGAACATGTGGATACCATGGTGAATGAACGCAAAAAAGCCAATGCCATGGAAAACATTAAAGATACCACGGCTGCATACTATAAGAAAGTGCTTCCGCATTTCAATGAGATTCGAGAACATGTTGACGACCTGGAACTTATGATAGATGATGAGTTGTGGCCATTGCCTAAGTACAGGGAAATGCTTTTTATTAATTAAACCGGTTTCTGGTGTCCACACTCAACACAAGGGGGAAAAAGGTACTCATTTGTCCTTTAAATTGGGGGCTTGGACATGCAACACGCTGTGTTCCTATTATTTACCAATTCATTGAGCTTCAGTGCGAAGTTTTTGTTGCCGCAGATGGATTGGCATATCAATTTTTTCAAACAGAGTTTCCGGAAATTAAATTAATCCACCTTCAAGGATTTGAGATTCGGTATCCAAATGAAAAAGCATCCAAATTTCAATGGTTTAAGTCAATTATTCCCGGTTTTGCAAAAAGCATAAAACAGGAACATCTTGATGTGCAAGAAATTATTTCAAACTTTCAAATTGATATTGTTATTTCCGACAATCGATACGGGGTTTGGGGAGAGGAAACCCATAATATCTTTCTAACCCATCAGCTTTCGGTGATTAGTCCCCTGCGTTTCCCTTTTGCAAATACACTGTTACAATATTTGACCCGTCAGTGGATTAAGGAATTTCATGAATGCTGGGTTCCTGATTTTATAGGGAAACCAAACTTAAGTGGAGCATTAGGACATACCAACAATACATTTAATGAGATTTCTTACATTGGGGCTTTAAGTCGATTCTCTATTAGCATAGAAAAAGATACTGAAGAAAAATTCGATTTGCTGATTATTCTTTCCGGACCTGAACCTCAGCGAAGTATTTTGGAAAACATCATTTTAAAGCAACTTGAGGATATTGAAATGAAAACATTGTTGATCAGAGGCTTGCCGGGAAATCCGGAAACATTAAATAGCCCTTCTCATGTTAAAGTAATTTCTCATCTCCCTTCCGGGGAATTGAAAAAAGCCTTGCTTAACTCGAAATGGGTCATTTGCAGGTCGGGTTACTCCTCCATAATGGATTTGGTTTTTTTGAAGAAAGCAGCCATTCTAATTCCCACCCCCGGGCAAACAGAACAGGAATACTTAGCTAAAAAGCTGGCTGATGAAAAACTGTTTTACAGCCTTTCTCAATCGAACTTTATCTTAAAAGAAGCCTTAAAGCAAGCTTTTAATTTTCCTGACGTTCAATTTCCTGACACTAAAGAAATCCTTAAAAAATCATGTAATCAAGCAATTAGCAATTCTACAAACAATAAAAAAACTTAAATACCTTTTGTTTATTTTAATTTTATGGATATTTGCAGCCCATTATCTTACACATGTTCAATTTTTTACAAAGCGCATTTATTCACAAATTCATTAAGTTTGGCGTTGTTGGGCTATCGGGAGTAATCGTTGACTTTGGATTTACCTATATTGGCAAAGAATGGCTGAAAATTCCCAAATACGCTGCCAATGCCATAGGATTTACCATTGCTGCATCGTCTAACTACTTATTTAATCGATGGTGGACTTTTCATAGCAAGAATCCGGAAATTGCGGTTGAATACAGTAAATTCATTGGGATTGCTTTACTGGGTCTTGGAATCAATACCCTGATATTATGGTATTTAGTAAGCAAAAAGAATAGAAACTTCTATATTTCTAAACTTTTTGCCATTGGAGCCGTCACCCTTTGGAACTTTTGCATGAACCTTCTCTTTACTTTCTCTTAATAGGTTTTGGTCATATTTTCAGGAATGCTGATGATAAAATCGGCAAGTTTTAACTCAGTAGAATCGGGCAACAAATCGCCGCTCTTTTCTATCGAACTGATGGTCAGTACTTTTAGATCTTTTTTGTATTGTTTTAAGTACCATACCATGCTTTCGTGATTGTCGGAATGATATACTCCATGGTAGTGGCAAATTAATTTTCCTTTTTCCCAATGCTTTACAATGGTATAGGCCATGGTAGCATCTTTTACGGCTTGGGCTTTGGCAATATTCGGGCTGGTATGCGTTCTCCCACCGGGGCCACTGCCTGTATCCATTTCTCCCATTTTTTTATAGCATTCCAAGGTTGAATCATAGGGCATGGGCAAAGGTGCAAATAAGCTTTTTGCTTCATTTGACAGCGAATCTAAGGTTTCAAAACCAAAAAGATTTACTTTTGAGGCATAACGACGGGGGATGTTGGTGGCATAAAAAGGAATTTGTTTTTCTCTGATAAACTTCATTAGGGGTTTATAATCCGTAGGATAATTTTTCCAAAGTTTAACTCCAGCCTCAAACTCGCTTGCATTAATTTTCTTTTTCAAGTATTCGTCTAAAATCAATTGGGTGTCGGTTTCAAACATTTCGGCTCCGACGATTAAAGCCTCTTTTTTCTCGGCATACAGGCTTTGTATCACTTCTAACTCCATCCAATGGCATATAGGATTGTCATGCATTTCGCCAAACAAAACCACATCGCAAGTCAAGGCTTGCTGTATCATATCGGCATAGTCCACTACTTTACCTTTAGCGTTATAAATTTGATACGCAGGCTTATCTGTTTTAAACGACAGAACAAAGAGTACAAAAATGATACAGATACTCAGTATAATCTTTCTTTTCATCGACTCAGGTTTTTTTGATTAAAGGAAAATGGAAGCAGGGTATTGGCGCTATCAAAAACATAAACGGGTCCGGTTTCTCCGGATATAATTACGGTAAAATCTT
>CAZJBB010000073.1:8683-13832 GCA_964543995.1 uncultured Bacteroidales bacterium | reverse complement strand
AAATCGCACAAAAAAACTACAACTCGGTTGAAGACATGTATAAAGGGGGTGTAGCCTCTGAGAAAGAATGGATTTCTGCAAAGAAAGAACTTGAAAAAACAAGCTCTGAACTCAATAAAGCTAAGAATATTTCGGGCGTTTATGGAGGTGGAAACACATCAGAATATTTAATTCGGTCACCGCTTTCGGGTGTGATAGTCGAAAAACATTTAAATCCGAATATGCAAATCAGAACCGATTTTAATGATTTTCTATTTGTGATATCCGACTTAAAAGATGTTTGGGTGATGGCAAATGTATTTGAATCGGATATTTCTAAGGTACAGGAGGGCTTCGAAGCAAAAGTGACCACCTTAAGTTATCCTGATAATCCAATCAATGGCAAAATTGATAAGGTATACAGCATTTTAGATCCTGTTTCTAAAGTAATGAAAGCCCGAATAAAACTCGAAAACCCAAATTTCCAATTGAAACCGGAAATGTTTGCTTATGTGAACATTAAATACAAAGAAAATACTCAGAAATTATGCATTCCATCCAAAGCAGTAATTTTCGACAACAGCAAATATTATGTGTTGGTGTATAAAGACAAAAACAATATTGAGACTAGGGAAGTAAGTATCTACAAGGATGTCAATAATATAACTTATCTAACATCAGGGCTTAAAGAAGGGGAAAGGGTGATTGTAGATAATAATTTACTGGTTTACGACCAATTGACAAATTAATACCCAATATTAACTGATATTCAAATGAATAAATTCGTTAAAAATATAGTTGCCTTTTCACTGAAAAATAAATTTTTCATCTACTTTGTTACCTTTGTTCTGGTAGCTGCCGGAGTAGTTAGCTACCAAAATACACCCATAGAAGCTTTCCCTGATTTTACCAATACCCAAATTGTAATTGTTAGTCAATGGAGAGGGAAAAGTGCCGAAGAAGTGGAGAAATTTGTTACCATTCCTTTAGAAATTGCAATGACATCGGTCCAGAAAAAAACAAACGTCAGATCCATTTCTATGTTTGGGCTCTCTGTAATTAAAATACTCTTTGAAGATGATGTAGAAGACTTTTTTGCTCGTCAGCAAGTCAATAATGCCATTAGTTCGGCTTCGATGCCGGAAGGGGTAGATGCAGAGGTGCAACCTCCTTACGGTCCAACAGGTGAAATTTACAGATATACCATTCAAAGCAAAAATAGGGATTCAAGAGATGCTTTGACTTACCAAGATTGGGTTATTCGCCGTCAACTATTAAGTGTTGCAGGTGTAGCCGATGTAGTGACTTTTGGTGGACAGCAAAAAGTATTTGAAATCAATGTCATTCCTGGCTTATTGGAAAAGTACAATCTGACTTCGCTGGATGTTTACAATGCCGTCTCTAAAAGTAATTTGAACGTAGGAGGAGATGTTATTGAAAAAAATGGTCAGGCTTATGTGGTTAGAGGCATTGGGTTAATCAATAATAAAGAGGAAATTGGAGATATTGTTATCGATAATATTGATGATACCCCAATTACCGTGAAAGACGTTGCAGAAGTCAATGAATCTTCACTACCCAGGGTGGGTCAAGTTGGGATGGATAAAAACGACGATGTAATTGAAGGAATCGTAGTGATGCGAAAGGGCTTAAATCCTCATGAAGTGCTTCAGAATGTGAAAGATAAAGTGGAGGAGTTGAATACGAAAATTTTACCGTCGGATATTAAACTGGTCACATTTTACGATAGAGATAATTTGATAAATTTCTGCACCCACACGGTTTTAGGGAATCTTTCGGAGGGAATTATTCTGGTAGTCTTAATTGTATTATTATTCATGGCCGATATAAGAGCTACATTTATTGTTGCGCTAATCATTCCACTTTCTCTTTTGTTTGCATTTATTTGTATGAAAATCAAAGGAATGTCAGCCAACTTAATTTCTATGGGAGCGATTGATTTTGGGATTATCATCGACGGAGCCATTGTTATGGTGGAAGGGATGTTTGTTGCTCTCGACCATAAAGCCCGAGAAGTGGGCATGCCGAAATACAAACTCTTGTCAAAATTAGGCCTTATTAAAAATACGGGAGGCGATTTAGCAAAAGCCATCTTCTTTTCTAAGCTTATTATCATTACCGCTTTAATCCCCATTTTTGCTTTCCAAAGAGTCGAAGGAAAGATATTTTCTCCATTAGCTTATACCTTGGGTTTTGCATTATTAGGAGCCCTTATATTTACCTTAACTCTGGTACCGGTGCTCACCAGTCATTTGTTCAAACATAGCATACGAGAAAAAAACAACTTTATCGTCAATTTTATTAATAAACAGGTGTTGTGGTTTTTTAATATCACCTATTCTCATAAAAAACTAAGCCTATCGATAGCCAGTATAGTCATGCTGATTACATTCTATTCTTTTCGTTTTTTAGGTACCGAATTTCTTCCCCCATTAAATGAAGGAGCTTTATGGATTGAATCTAAAATGCCTATGAGCATGTCTTTACCGGAGACGGTTAAACTTGAACATAAGATAAGGGAAGTAATAAAAAGTTTTGATGAAGTGGAGAGTGTACTATCCCAAACCGGTCGTTCGAATGATGGTACCGACCCCTCCGGTTTTTATTTAAATCAGGCTTGTGTAAATTTATATCCAAAAGATCAATGGAAGCGCAAGATTTCTATGGATGAGTTGGTCGATGAAATGGATGCGAAGCTAAAGCAATTTCAGGGCATCGACTTCAATTACTCTCAGCCGATTCGTGATAATGTTGAAGAAGCGGTTGCCGGTTTAAACTGTAACAATGCCATTAAAATATTTGGGGATAATTTAAACGTATTAGACAGTTTGGCGAAGTCCATGGTCTCGGTTATTGAAAAAGTTCCGGGAATTAAAGAAGTGGGTTTGTTGAGAAATATTGGACAACCTGAACTACGGATTGATTTGGATGAACATAAACTGGCGGCCTATGGCATCATGAAAGAAAACTGTCAATCCATCATTGAAATGGCTATTGGAGGGAAGGCCGCGACTCAACTCTACGAAGGGGAGAAGAAGTTTGATATTCGAATTCGATATCCCAAAGAGTACCGAAAGGATGAAGAGGATATTAAAAACATCATGATACCAACCATAAGAGGGACCAAAGTGCCATTGAAAGAAATTGCAAACATCTATAAGGAAACCGGCTCCGCTTTTATCTATAGAGATTTAAATAAAAGATTGATTGCAGTAAAGTTTACTGTCAGAGATAGAGATTTAGGCAGTACCATAAAAGAAGCCCAAGAAAAAGTAGCCAAAATGATTAAACTTCCCAAGGGGTACTCAACCGTTTGGACGGGTGAATTTGAAAGCCAAGTGAGAGCAACCAACCGATTGGCTCAAGTAGTTCCTATTTGTTTGATACTGATTTTCATCATTCTATTTATTACTTTCGGGAATGCAAAAGATGCCGGTTTGGTAATATTGAATGTACCTTTTGCATTGATTGGTGGAATTTTGGCTTTACATATATCGGGGGTTTATTTTGGAATCTCTGCCGGTGTGGGCTTTATTGCCTTATTTGGGTTATGTGTTCAAAACGGGGTTATTTTGATTTCTGTATTCAAGAAAAATATGGAAAACAACATGCATATTGATGAAGCCATTCTAAAAGGGGTACAATCCAGAATCCGACCTGTAATTATGACGGCTCTGATGGCTGCCATCGGTCTGTTGCCTGCAGCCCTTTCCACAGGCATTGGTTCCGAATCTCAAAAACCCTTGGCCATTGTTGTTATCGGAGGTTTGATTACTGCCACCATTTTAACGTTGTTCATATTTCCTATACTGTTTAAGTGGGTTTATAGAAGAAAACATGCACTATCATAAACCGGGTAAATCGCTTTTTATGCAGCTTGGTTTGTGAAATTATTGGAATGCTAGTTTTAAATTCGTTTTATCAGCCTTATCCTTATTCTATTTTTAATAGAACGCAGATGACACGGATTTTAAAACACGGATGAGCGCTGATGCTTTTTATCATCCTTCTCCGCTGGTGTTGACTGTGCTTACGTCAGGGTTTTAGGAAGCGTTTTTTTTGTTTTAATGAAAATCTTTACATTTGTGGTATGATATCCTATATCTAACACTATATATATAATATTCATGCTACAAAATATATGGCAGGGTCGTTGCCTGTGATATTCAAACTACAATAATCGAGATTAACACTTCTTTATTTCAAAAATGCAAAAAAAACCTGAAAAAAATGCCATCCTTATGGTTAATTGCATTACTAATTCCATGAAAAGTAAGATTGTTTTTTTATTATCATTAATTTTTGTGTCCTGTAGCCATAAAGTGTATGATGACGCAAAGATGGCCTTTTCACAAGAAATATATAGTGTTTTCAATTCGATCAGAACTTCTGATACTTTGATTTTTATTAACGAAAAGTACGATGAAATGAAATTTTTCATCTTGAAATTCGATTCTATTATAGCTAATGAAAAGGGACTATTTATGAGCCCAAAACCTTATAAAATGTATCAGTTAGAGTTCAGCCAACCTGAAATATCTGATTATAAGTTTTTAAGGGAGAATGAAATATTCATTAACAAAGATCCTGGAGAAAATTCAACTACTTTATGTATTCAATTTTGCGATTTATATTTTTTTGGTGATTCAATACCACCATTAAAGACAGATACAATTGACATTCTTGGACAAGCCATTTTTGACTATTATTTATTTGAGTCATCTCTAAAAGCAAAAAACGATAATGATGCCGTTGCTTTGTATTTAACACTAAAAAATGGAATTGTTGCGTTAAAGACGAAAAAGGTA
This sequence comes from uncultured Bacteroidales bacterium, assembly GCA_964543995.1. GTDB lineage: Bacteria > Bacteroidota > Bacteroidia > Bacteroidales > CAIXTV01 > CAIXTV01. Next base: position 9,024 of record CAZJBB010000073.1, on the reverse strand, counting down.
GAATGGATTAGAAAATGAATGCAAACTAAATATTTAAAAATTTGTAAGCAAGGTCGGTCGAACATACTTCATAAAGAAATGATCTTTGCATTTGTACTATTGATATCTCAGCTTGACCTACTCAAAATTAAGTATGCTAACTCAAAAATTAGCTTGGCAAACTCAATAATTCAATAAGCTAATTCAAAAATCAGGTTAACCAAATCAAAAATTAGGTATGCTGACTCAAAAATCAACTTGACTAACACAAAAATCAGCTTGACTAACTCAAAAATTCAGTAGGCTGACTCAAAAATCAGCTTGACCAATTCAAAAATTAAGTATGCTGACTCAAAAATCAG
>CAZJBB010000073.1:0-8583 GCA_964543995.1 uncultured Bacteroidales bacterium | reverse complement strand
CAGCTTGACCAATTCAAAAATTAAGTATGCTGACTCAAAAATCAGCTTGACTAACTCAAAAATTCAGTAGGCTAACTCAAAAATCAGCTTGACCAATTCAAAAATCCAATAAGCTAACTCAAAAATTAGCTTGACCAATTCGAAAATTAAGTGAGCTAACTCAAAAATCAGGTTATCCAATTCAAGAATTCAGTAGGCTGACTCAAAAATCAGATTGACCAATTAAAGAATTCAGTTTGCCATTTCAAAAAGTCACTGAGTTTTATTTATATTTGCATTAATACTTCATCGCTGGCATTAAATTCAATAAGATGGAAGCTGCTGAAATGATACAGAGGTATGAAATAACTTATGAAATCAGGTATATTGATTTATACGCAGTCATTAACCTTCTATTTCCTTCACCTCGTCATTTAAACTACTAAAATAGATGTATCCAAGATGAGAAGGTTGAAAATTGTAATATTCTTTGTTATTATTAATTACTCTAATGCAAATTGCCAAGAGTATTATTGGCCAATAATCAATCATACTATTTTTAATTCCGATTCAGTTAAGAAGAAAAAATTTAAAGCGGTAGAAATTATTGAGACCGGGGGAATGGATACCTCTGAAGGTATTTTACACCGAAGTGTTTACTATTTTGACCAAGAAGGGAAGGTAAATTATCTTCAAGAATTTAAGGGAGATAAATTGGAAGATTGCTACTCAAATGCAGAAATAATTTGTCGACCTTATTGGATAAAAGCAGAAAAGAGTCTTTGGACATTTTCTTCTGACCATATTCAAGAAGTTGGTGAACCGGACAATTGCCTAATTGAAGTTTATAAAGGAAGGATTAAACAAACCTATTTTGAAAACGGCCTTCCTATTACTATTAATCATTTTATAGCCGCTTATTATGAACCAAGACTAATCAATTATTCTTTTACCTATATTAAAGATATTGAATATCCAAAGCAATGTATTTCAAAAGCACAATTGACCCAATTGAAGCAGGATTCAATTTTATGGGCAGATTCAAATTGGCCAAAAGACTTTCTTAAAAGCACCTATTTTTCTGATAGTCTTTCCTCTAGGCAGTATTTAAATAAAGCCAAAACCTTTTGGGAGTTATTAGTTTCAAAAGAAATCAATTCATCATTTTACATAGTTAAAAGCTGGGAATTTAGTTCAGCTTATGGGGAGATAATGCCAGTTCATGTTATCGGCCCTGAATGTCCAAAAGCTTTTCATAACTTCATGAATTTTTGTCAAGATTATTGTATTACAAATATCGTTCTTATATCAATTAAAGACAAAACCGAATTTATATTAAATGGAAAAATTCTGAAGATTCTTAAATAAACCGCGTTGGTAAATTATTTATGCTTACCGCCAAAAAAAATACTATGAGACCAAGTGGATATTTGAACCCCAACATTAATCTCCGTTTAAAAGTGAATTTTGCATCTGAACAACAGCATCCATTACCTCTGAAAAATGCTGAATGATTTTATTCGCATTCGGAAAATCCCCTTCAAGTTTCTTTTCGTTAAAGAAAATGGTTTTCATGCCGGCTTCCTGGGCGCCAACAATATCATTTTGATATGAATTTCCAATCATAATACAATGGGAGGTAGGCACTTGGAGCTTGTTTTGTATGGCTTGAAAGAATCGGATATCCGGTTTTTGATACCCCAATTCTTTTGAGGTAAAGAAATGAGTGAAATATTGTTCTATACCCATTCTGGCAAAAGCTTTTCTTACAGCAGCTTCATCGGAAACGCCTGCATTGGTGGCTACGGATAATGTATAGGTTATTGAAAGGGACTTAATGGTTTCTAAAACGCCATCGATGAGTTCAATCTTTTCCCAAGTGAACATCGGCCCCTTTTGGCTGAGGTCGTCTCGCATAAGGGTGTCTCCCCAATCAAATATGAGGTTTAAAGCAGTCATTTGGATAAGTCGCGAATGATTTGCATGCAATAGTCTACTTCTTCTTTTGTGTTGTATTTGCAAAATGAAAAACGAAGTGCAAGTCTTTCCGCAGTGTCAAGTTCTTGTATTACATGAGAAGTATGATTCACCCCTGAGCTGCATGCACTTCCGGAAGAGACCGCAATGTTGGCAATATCCAAATTGTAAATCAGCATTTCGTATTTCGACAAAGCAGGGAAGGATACATTTAATATGTTGTGCAACGACTTTTCTTTATGCTCAATATCGCTGTTGAATTTGATTTCCGGCAAGCGTTGAAGTTGTGATATCATGTAATCTTTCAAACCTAAGATATGCGCTACATCAACGTCTAAATTTTGATAAGCTATTTCAAATGCTTTAGCTAAGCCTGCAATGCCGTATAGATTCTCTGTGCCCGAGCGTTGATTCATTTCTTGCCCTCCTCCAATAAGAAGAGGCTGTATTTTTACCCCATTTCTGATATATAAAAAGCCAATGCCTTTGGGCCCATGCAACTTATGACCGGAACAAACTGCAAAATCAGGGGCAAGGTCTTTCATATCAATCCTTAATTTCCCCATAGTCTGAACCATGTCAGTAAAAAGATAACATTGATGCTGATGGCACAAGGCTGCGATTTCTTTTAGTGGAGAAATGTGTCCGATTTCGTTGTTGGCATGCATCAAAGCTACTAAAGCACCCTTGTTTTGCTCAATCAATTCATGTAAATGCAAAAGATTAAGATGACCGGAAGGTTGGGTTTGACAAAACTTTAGGGTAATGAATCCTTTCTTTTCAAGATTTTCTAAGGTATGAACCACTGCTGAGTGTTCCAATTTACTGGATATTACCGTTCTTACTTGTAAAGAGTTTATGGCTCCCCAAATAATGGTTGTAATGGCTTCAACTGCACCGGAAGTGAAATAGATTTCGGAAGGGTTTGCATTAATATGGCCGGCAATTTTTTTTCGAGCATTTTCGATCACTACCTTAGCTTCTCTTCCCCAAGAATGGAACGAAGAAGGGTTTCCCGGAATGTGTTTCATCACTGAAGTCATTTCGTCAATAACTTCAGCACTTAATGCGGTGGTTGCAGCGTTGTCGAAGTAAACTTTCACTTAAGGATGTGTTTATTTATCCAAGTCAATTTTGGGATGCAAGATTTCTTTAATATCGTCAATAATCTTGTTGGCCAAATGATCCGCTTTGGAAATGGAATCACTTTCAGCATAAATACGGATAATGGCTTCGGTGTTGGATCTTCTCAAGTGCACCCATTCATTATCAAATTCAATTTTCAAACCATCAATGTCGATAATGGGTTGTTTTTTGTATTTATCCTTAATGGCTTTTATGATTCCATCGATGTTAACGTCTAAGTCTAGTTCAATTTTGTTTTTAGAAATATAGTAATCAGGATATTTTTCGCGTAAAGCGGAGCAAATTAAACCGGACTTAGCCAAATGGGTTAAAAACAAAGCAATGCCAACCAAGGCATCCCGTCCATAATGAAGTTCCGGATAAATAACGCCTCCATTGCCTTCTCCTCCGATAATGGCATGGGTCTCTTTCATTTTTTCAACCACATTCACTTCGCCAACAGCGGAAGAATGATATTCACTACCGTGTTGTTCGGTAATTACACGCAAAGCTCGGGTAGAGGATAAGTTAGAAACGGTATTCCCTTTTTTGTTCATTAAAATATAATCGGAAATGGCCACCAGGGTATATTCTTCTCCAAACATTTCTCCATCTTCGCAAACAATAGCCAGCCTATCCACATCCGGATCCACCACAAAGCCTAAATGCGATTTAGTTTGCTTTACTACCCTCGAAATTTCGCTCAAGTTTTCAGGTAAAGGTTCCGGATTATGAGGGAAATGTCCGTCAGGGGTGCAGTACAATTTCTCAACTCTTTCAACACCTAAAGCTTCCAATAGCATAGGGATTGCTATTCCTCCTGTAGAATTTACACAATCAATAGCAACTTTGAAATTGGCTTTGGTTATAGCCGCTTTATCAACCAAAGGCAAAGCTAAAATACTTTCAATATGTTTTTGAATAGAATTTTCTTCAAGACTATACTTTCCAATTTTATCCACATCCGTGAAATTGAAATCTTGCAATTCAGCTATTTTCAATACTTCATTTCCTTCTTCAGCATTAATAAACTCTCCTTTATTATTCAATAGTTTTAATGCATTCCATTGTTTAGGGTTATGACTTGCTGTGATGATAATTCCTCCATCGGCTTCCTTTCGTATAACTTCCATTTCAACTGTTGGGGTGGTAGATAAACCGGTGTCTATTACGTTAACCCCACATCCAAGCAAAGTTCCAATAACGGTATGATTTACCATGTCGCCTGAGATGCGGGCATCTCTTCCAATGGCAAAAGTGAGTTTATCTTTCTTGAGATTAGCTTTTATATAAGTTGCAAAAGCAGCTGTAAATTTAACAATGTCCAACGGACTTAAGCCATCACCCTGTTTTCCTCCGATGGTTCCGCGTATTCCTGAAATTGATTTGATTAAGGTCATAAATAAATTAAATGTTTAATTGAGTGTATCGAGAATAGAAAATTCCGAGTTCATGCTGCTAAACTCGGGTACCATTTCTTTCATCTTTTTTACCATATCATGAGTGTTTTCTTGGTCAAGTGAAGCTTCAAAGGCATCGAATTGGCGGCAAACATCTTCATAGTCATATTGTTTGACTTTGGCAATCATAATTAAAGGATGATGAGTAGGAAGGGTGTTTTCATGGCTATTTAATAATTCCTCGTAAAGTTTTTCGCCGGGTCTGAGACCTGTAAAGGCAATCTGAATGTCTTTTCCTAATGTCAATCCGGAAAGTTGTATCATTTTCTTAGCCAAATCTACAATCCGAACGGATTTTCCCATGTCGAAAATATATATTTCTCCTCCGTTTCCCATGGCTCCGGCCTCAAGAACCAATTGGCAGGCTTCGGAAATGGTCATGAAATAGCGAGTAATTTCAGGATGGGTAACGGTAATTGGGCCCCCTTTTTCTATTTGTCTTTTAAATAAGGGGATAACAGAACCATTGGAACCTAGCACATTGCCAAATCGGGTAGTTATAAAACGGGTAATGCCTTTTTGATTCAAGGATTGAACATAAATTTCAGCCACACGCTTGGATGCACCCATCACACTCGAAGGATTTACCGCTTTATCTGTAGAAATCATCACGAATTTACTTACGTTGAATGCCACAGCCATGTCTGCAATGAACCGAGTTCCTAAAATGTTTGTCCGAACTGCTTCTACAGGGTTGCTTTCCATCATGGGGACGTGCTTATAAGCTGCAGCATGATACACAATGGATGGACGAAAGTGATTGAATATATTCCTGATTCTCTGCCTATCTCTAATGTCAGCCAATACGAATTCGAAATTTACTTTGGGATGATTTTCCAATAATTCCAATTGAAGATCATGCAAAGGAGTTTCAGCATAATCAATGAGAATTAGCTTTTTTATGGAAAAGGTGGCAAGTTGTCGGGTAATTTCACTTCCAATGGAACCGCTGGCACCGGTAACCAAAACCACTTGTCCATTCAGCTCCTTAGAAAGTTTTACTTTATCCAATTGTATTACATCTCGCTCAAGTAAATCGTCGATATGTACTTTTTTAATTTGCTTAAAACTAAGCTCCCCATTTATCCAAGAACTCACCGGGGGAATGTTTAACACTTTGATATTGCTTGCAATACATTGCTCAATAATTTCTTGTTTGCGCTGAACATTGATGTCTTTAATAGCAATAATTACCAGCGAAATTTGATTTTCTACTAGCAAAGTTGGAAGTTTTTCGGCACTATAGATAGGAACATCTTCCAGTTTTTTGCCTTCCTTGCTCATTTGGTCATCAATAAAAGCAAATACTTTATATTTCGATCCGGCATCTCGGTCAATGGCTCTTTTTGTAGTTAATCCCGCTTCACCTGCTCCGAAAATAATGATATTGGATTTGTCTTTGGAGGGGTTTCGTAATTCGTTATAAGCAATTTTAACCATATTCCGAATCACCATGATTGAGAAAGTTGTGATAAAGAATTCAATGATGATGATAGAAAACGGGATTACATAAGCTTGATTTATAAAGTAGAAGAAAATGAGGTTTGTAATTCCAAAGAGGATGCTCCCTAAAGAGCAAACTAAAAAAATCCGAACAACATCTCTTGTGCTGGTGTATCTGATGATGCTGGCATAGGTTTTAAAAACAAAGAAAAGAGTTCCTCTCAGCAATACCACAAATAAAACCACTCCGGGTAAGGTCACTTGCTCTTTAGCAGGCAAGGCAAAATTGAATCTTACCAAGTATGAGAGTAATAAGGATATTACGACCACAAAGCATTCAAAAATAAGCACCATCCATCCGGGTGTACTTTTGTTTGAATAAAACATATTGTTTTTTTTGCAAAAGTAGGCAAAATCGAATTTCAATTGACAAAGGAAAGCTGAATGCATAGCAAAATAATGTATTACGATTCACGATGAATACTTGGTTGGAATTATTAAAGAATTTAAGTTCATTCATTGGATGTTTTTTATATTTTTGCATTTTAAATAAAGAACTATGGATTATTCAAAGATTTTATCAATTTCAGGAAAAAGCGGACTTTTTAAATTGGTTGCCACTACCAAAACAGGTGGTATTGTCGAATCACTATTGGATGGAAAACGCATTCCAACTTTTGCTGCGGATCGAATTAGTTCAGTAGAAGACATTAGTATTTTTACTACAGGCGAAAACGTAGCTTTAAAAGAAGTTTTTAAAACAATTTTTGAAAAAGAGAATGGTGGTAAAATATTGGACAGTAAATCGCCCGAAAGCGAAATTAAAGCATATATTACCTCTATAATTCCTGATTGGGATGTAGATAGGGTTTATGTTTCAGATATCAGAAAGATCATTTCTTGGTACAATTTATTGAATGATAAAGGCCTGCTTGATTTTACAGAAGATGTAGCTGAAGAAGCCTCCACTGAAGAAGGTCAGGATAAAGCTAAAAGCATAAAGGAAAAGCCAAGTACTAAAGCCCCAAAGGTTGCTTCAAATGCATCACAATCGGTTCAAAAAAGTGCTGCCCCCACAAAAGCAAAAAGCAAGCAGACTGTGATGAAAAAAACGACCACTCAAAGTAAAGCAAAATAAAACTTAGATTTATCCATACTGTGAAAAAAAGCATCACCAACTTCACAGTCCTTTCCAATACAAGGTTGAGTTCCACTCAATTTTTACTTGAATTATATACAGAAATTAATTTAAGTGAATTGCAAGCCGGTCAGTTTGTAAATGTAAAGGTGGATAATGCTCCTCAAACTTTTTTAAGAAGGCCCTTTTCTATTCATTCAGTGGATGTTCAGCGGAATGTCCTTTACCTATTAATCAAGGAAATGGGGGAGGGGAGCAGAAAACTGGGAGAGTTAAAAGTGGGAGATCTTTTAAATATGATTTTTCCTCTTGGGAATGCGTTTTCAATTGAAAAAAACAAACGTGCACTTCTTGCCGGTGGCGGATGTGGAGTGGCTCCTTTACTCTTCTTAGCACAAAAATTAAATGAGGGTCATGTTATATGCGATATACTTTTGGGAGGAAGAACCCAAGAGGATATTGTTCAAATTGATCAGTATCAAAAATTTGGCAAGGTATTTATCACCACAGAAGATGGTTCGCTTGGAGAAAAAGGATTGATTATTGCCCATTCATTGTTCAAGGAACATTCCCAATGGGATTTTATATACAGCTGTGGTCCGGAACCCATGATGAAATCAATTGCGAAATACGCTTTGATTAACAACATTGAATGTGAAGTGTCTTTGGAGAATACCATGGCATGTGGCATAGGTAGCTGTTTGTGCTGTGTTACAGAAACCACACAAGGGAATGTTTGTGTTTGTACCGAAGGTCCTGTTTTTAATATAAAGCAATTACCATGGCAGATTTAAGCACCCAAATTCACCATCTGAATTTGAAAAATCCTGTGATGACGGCCTCAGGTACCTTTGGATATGGTCCTGAATTTGAGGATTTTATTGATATAAATGCACTTGGGGGGATCGTAGTTAAAGGAACTACCTTAGAAATACGTCAAGGAAACAGCTACCCTCGAATGGCGGAAACTCCTTCCGGAATGTTGAATGCAGTGGGACTTCAAAATAAAGGTGTTGATTATTTCATTAATCAAATTTATCCAAAAATCAGGCATTACAAAACCAATATTGTGGTAAATGTTTCGGGGTCTGTACTGGAAGATTATGTGAAAGTTTGTGAGAAATTAAATGATCTTGAAGACATTCCAGCCATAGAATTGAATATTTCTTGCCCAAATGTAAAAGAAGGAGGTATGGCTTTCGGAACCAGTTGTGCTGCAGCTGCTTCAGTTACGCAAGCAGCTCGAAAAGTTTGGAAAAAGACTTTGATAGTAAAGCTGTCGCCAAACGTTACCAATATTTCTGATATTGCCAAAAGTGTTGAAGATGAAGGTGCTGATGCCGTTTCTTTGATTAATACATTGCTGGGTATGGCTATCAATATTCATACCCGTAAACCGGTTTTGTCCACCGTTACAGATCGGAAGAGCACACGTCTGAACTCCAGTCACCTGAAGCTATC
>CAZJBB010000072.1:0-13865 GCA_964543995.1 uncultured Bacteroidales bacterium | reverse complement strand
CTCTTCATACTTTTTACTTTGTATGAGTTGGGCAAATTTCTTGGAACCGGAAACATTGGTTCGTTCTCCTATATTGATAAAATTACTTTCCTTGGTAATGAAAAGGGGTTCTAAACCGGAAAGTTTTGAAACTGGCTTGATTTCCGGAATTTTGTGAGGTTTTGCATGAGCTGCATGCTCCGCAAAAACTTTAATATGATCGGGGCTTGTTCCACAACAACCCCCTACCATGTTTACAAACCCGGATTGAATAAAGTCTTTAATATGTGCTCCCATTACCTTGGAAGTTTCATCATATTCGCCAAACTGATTGGGTAAACCGGCATTGGGGTATGCACAAATATAAAAAGGAGCGTTTTCTGCCAATTCTTCGATATAGGTTCTCATCTGCTGCGCTCCCAAAGCACAATTAAGCCCTATAGAAAGCAATTTAAAATTACTCAGGGATATTAAAAATGCTTGTAGGGTTTGACCTGAAAGGGTTCTTCCACTGGCATCCGTTATGGTTCCTGAAACCATCACCGGCAAACGGGTTTGCAAATTAGCAAAGCAATCTTCAATTGCAAAAAGAGCCGCTTTTGCATTCAGGGTATCAAAAATGGTTTCAACCAATAACAAATCTACACCTCCTTTAATTAATGCTGTAATTTGTTCTATGTACGCTTCCTTTAAATAGTCAAATGTAATGGATCGAAATCCGGGATTATTCACATCGGGTGACATGGAAAGGGTTCTATTGGTAGGCCCAATGGAGCCTGCAACATATCTGGGTTTGGAAGGGTTATTTTTGGTAAACTGCGTGGCTACTTCTTGCGCAATGGTGGCGGATTGAAAATTCATTTGATATACTTGATCTTCAACGCCATAATCGGCCATGGATACTTTCTGAGCACTGAAAGTATTGGTTTCAATAATATCTGCTCCTGCTTCCAAATAAGCAATATGGATGTCTCTAATGATATCCGGTCTGGTAAGGCTTAACAAATCATTGTTCCCCTTAAGTAAATGAGAGTGATCCGCAAAGAGATTTCCCCTAAAATCCTCTTCTGTCAATGAATATTGCTGAATCATGGTACCCATAGCACCATCCAAAACAAGAATTCGATCCGTCAACAGAATATCAATATCCGGCTTGCTTACTTTCATAAATTATAACAAATTATTGCACAAAGGTAAAGAAAATTTGCCAACCAGTAAAACCAGCCTTTGAAGGGCTTTCAAACTATTGTTAAATATTGTTAATGCTTCGATTACAACAAAAAAAAGATTGATAATCCTATGTGATTCATTCCCTTTTCCTTAACTTTGCTTAAAATTATAATTCTATGAAAAAAATATTTACTTTGGTATTTGTGCTTTTTTGCACTTCTATGTTGTTTTCTCAGCCTTGGTTAAAAAAACTACCTTCAAACAAATCAAAAAATGCACTTACATTTTATGATTACAAGAATGCTTTTAATAGCTATTGGGCTCCTTTTAATGTTAATAAAGGATGGTATTATGTAAATGGAGTAAAAAAGAAAGCCATTGGATGGAAACAGTTTAAGCGTTGGGAATATGATATGGAAAATAAAATCAATCCAAGTACAGGTGCATTTCCATCTCAAACCGCTCAACAGGTGTATGAAGAATACAGAGCCATGCATCAACAACAAGCTTTATCCACCACTGCAAACTGGACAAACTTAGGTTCGAACAGTTCTGCTGGCGGATATAATGGAATTGGCAGAATTACCTGCATTGCCTTCCACCCCACCGACAATAATACGTATTGGGTAGGTGCAGCGTCCGGAGGACTTTGGGTAACCACCAACAATGGAACAAGTTGGACTTGTTTGACTGATAATAATGGCGTACTGGCTATTAATGATATTATAGTTCCAACAGACTATGCAACTTCAAATACTATTTACATTGCCACCGGGGATAAAGATGGCTGGGACAACAATAGTATCGGTGTGCTAAAATCTACCAATGGAGGTACTTCTTGGGCAACCACAGGGATAACTTATGCCTTATCTTCAGGTTCAATGGTGAATAGGCTTTTAATTGACCCTAATAACAACCAGACCTTATTGGCGGCTACTTCAGCCGGAGTATATAAAACCACCAATGGTGGAACTACTTGGAGTACACAACTTTGCAGCTACAATTTTATTGATATGGAATACAAACCGGGTGATTTCAATACCCTGTATGGAAGTACCTATTCCAATGGCAATAGTAAAATCTATGTATCTTCCAATGGCGGAACCAGTTGGGCACAAGGATTTACAGATGCAAATGCATTTAGGATTGAATTGGCGGTATCAGCAAACCAACCTACTTGGGTATATGCTTTAATATCTGCTAGTGATGATGGCTTATATGGAGTGTATAAATCAACCAATAGTGGAGTGAGTTACACCCAAGTTTATGCCGGAACGACTAAAAACTTATTAGGATGGAATTCTGATGGAAGTGATTTAAATACAGGTCAAGGATTTTATGATTTAAGCTTGGCCGTTTCCCCTACCAATGCAAGTACAGTGTTGGTTGGTGGAATCAATACCTGGAAATCAACCACCGGAGGAACTGCTTGGACCATTTCTAATCATTGGTCAGGAAACGGAGCTCAGGCCGTTCATGGCGATAAACACACCTTGAAATTCAGAGCTGATGGCAGCTTATTCGAATGTAATGATGGAGGTGTTTACATTTCTACCAATACCGGAACTTTATGGACGGATAAAACCAATGGCATGGTTATCAGTCAAATGTATAAATTAAGTAATTCTCAAACCGTTGCTAATGAAGTTATCACCGGTTTGCAAGACAATGGAACTAAACTTCTTTCCGGTGGTACTTGGAGCGATGTTAAAGGAGGAGATGGTATGGAATGCCTGATAGATTACAGCAATGTAAACGTACAATATGGAACATACACCAATGGACAAATAGACAGAACTACCGACCATTGGGTGAATGCAACGGATGTCACCCCGGCCAGCGCGGGTAGTGGTGCTTGGGTAACTCCTTACATTATTGACCCTACCAACAGCCAAACACTGTATGCAGGTTATGCTGATGTATGGAAAACAACGAATAGAGGAACGAGTTGGACAAAAATTTCAACCATGAACACTGCAGAGAACATTCGCTCTATGGCAATTGCCCCTTCCAATACTCAGGTTTTGTATGTTGCTGCTCAAACTCAAATATGGAAGACCCTAAACGGAGGAACGTCATGGACTGATATTACCGGAACCTTACCGGTAAGTGGGGGAAACTTAACCTATGTTACAGTAAAGAATGATGATCCAAATACCCTTTGGGTTACCCTTAGTGGATACACTTCGTCCACGGTATATCAATCTTCTAATGGTGGAACTTCTTGGACAAACATATCTGCAGGTTTGCCGGCTTTACCGGCTTATTCTATTGTTCAAAATAAACAATCCACCAGTGAGGTTCAATTATATGTAGGAACGGAATTAGGAATTTATTTTAAGAAAGGAACAGCCAATTGGGTGGCATTTAATACCGGCTTGCCCAATGTGAAAATTGGTGAAATCGAAATTTATTATGCTACCTTACCTCAAGACAGCAAACTAAGAGCTGCTACATATGGTCGTGGACTTTGGGAAAGTAATGTTTATTATAATACGACTTGTACTGCTCCTACCACCCAAGCAACAGCATTTACATACTCAGCCATTGCAAATAATACTATGACCCTTGGTTGGACCAGAGGGAATGGAAATGCCATTGTGGTTGTTGCCAAACAGGGAAGCGCTGTCAATTCTGATCCTGTGAATGGAACTGCTTATACTGCCGGTGCTGCTTTTGGAAGTGGAACTCAAATTGGTACCGGAAATTATGTGGTATATAATGGAACCGGAACCTCAGTAAATTTAACCGGCTTAACTGCCGGTGCAACTTATTATTTTGCCGCTTATGAAAATGCGACCGCAACCAATTGTTACAAAACTCCGGGATTAACCGGAAATGCAACAACCACTGGAGCCACTATCCCCTCTTGTGATACTTTATCCAATGTTTTGGCGACCGACACCCTTACTTTGTATGGTTTTGGAACCGGACAATGGGGATCATGGACCGGCCATAACTCATATAGTATTGCAGAATATGCAGAATATTATACAGGATTAACCAATCCAAATATCACAGGACTTGAAGTTTATGTATTTGATGCTTACAGCGGTGGAACAGGAGGAAATCACAAAGTAACCTTTAACGTTTATGCCGGAGGTGGAACCACTCCGGGGGCAGTATTAGGATCCAAAGATGTTTTTATTAGTGCTTTAACACCTTTGGCATTAAATTACGTCCAATTTACAACTCCAATTGTAATAACCGGTACTGATGTGTACGTTGGATATACTATTTATTACAATACTCCCGCCGATACTTTTTCGGTGGTGCAAACTCAAAGTAGAGCGAATTTAACAAGCTCAGGATTCATGAAATATGGTACAACTTGGCAATCTTACCCTACTATTAGTGGAAATACTCTATATTCCTCTATTGTTATTGGACCGATTGTTTGCCCAAGTTGTTCCACTCCTGCAACTCCCACTGTTGGTGCTATTGTTCAACCCACTTGCGCTTTAGCTACCGGAAGTGTCACTTTATCCGGATTACCTGCCACCGGAACATGGACAATTACGAGAACACCGGGTGGCACAACAACCACAGGGACTGGAACCAGTACTACAATTTCGGGCATTGCTGCCGGAACTTTTACTTTTACAGTAAGCCTCAATGCTTGTACATCAGCCGCAACTGCTAATGTGGTTATTAATGCTCAACCCTCCACTCCCACTGCTCCAACACTTGGTACCATCACTCAGCCTACGTGCGCACTTGCTACCGGTGGCGTGATTTTAAACGGATTACCTGCTACCGGCACTTGGACATTAACCAGAACCCCAGGGGGAAATACTACTACCGGAACCGGTACCACTTCAACCATTACAGGTCTTGCAGCCGGAACTTATACTTATACGGTAACGAATGCGTCTAACTGTACTTCAGTGGCTTCAGCTAATATCGTTATCAATGCTCAACCCACCACTCCCACAGCTCCAACGGTTGGCACCATCACTCAACCTACCTGTGCCCTAGCAACCGGGAGTGTTATTTTAAACGGATTGCCAGCTACCGGAACTTGGACATTAACTAGAACCCCCGGGGGAACCACAACCACCGGAACAGGGACGACTTCAACTATTTCCGGTCTTGCTGCCGGAACCTATACTTACACTGTGACGAATGCTTCAAGTTGTACTTCAGTGGCTTCTGCGAATATTGTAATCAATGCTCAACCCATAACTCCTGTAATTTCAAACCAAACGACTTCAATATTAACCGGAACTGCCTTTAATGTTAGTCCAACAGGTGCGCCGGTTGGAACTACTTATAGTTGGACAACACCAACTTATACAGGTGGGGTCACCGGAGGAGTTGCTGCTTCAAATCAGACAAGTATCAGTGGAACTTTGAGTATTCCCAGTGGAAACGGAACCGCTACTTATACAGTAACCCCAACTTCGGGAACTTGCGTTGGAGCCACTTTTACTGTTACTGTAACCGTTTCATTCACTTGTATTCCTGTTAGCATTGGAACTCAACCTCTTAGTTCAAATATGTGTGTTTCAGGAACGGATACCTTAAGTGTAATTGCTTCTGGAGTTGGTCCATTTGTGTATCAATGGCAATATTATAATGGAACGACTTGGGGAAATACTGTAAATGGAACTCCCACCGGAGCAATTTACACAAATGCAACCTCCGCTTCGTTGATTATCAGTGGAATTACCTCTGCCGCCGCATACCAATATAGATGTTATATTACCAATTGCAGTGGAGCTAATAATGCAACTTCGAACGCAGCGACAGTTACTGTAAATACTCTTCCATCGGCTCCTACCCTTGGAACCCTTACTCAACCTACTTGCGTTTTGGCAACAGGAGGCGTTGTTTTGAACGGCCTTCCAGCAACAGGAACTTGGTCTTTAACTAGAACTCCGGGTGGAACTATAACCACAGGATCGGGAGTCACCTCTAGCATTTCTGGACTTGCCACAGGAACCTATACTTACACAGTCACCAATTCCAATGGCTGTACTTCTTCAGCATCTTCCAATATTGTAATCAACGCTCAACCTTCAAATCCAACAGCTCCAACAGTGGGTACCATCACTCAGCCCACTTGCATTGTGACCACAGGAAGTGTCATATTAAATGGACTTCCCGCATCAGGCACTTGGACTTTGACCCAAACTCCCGGAGGAGGTACTATCACCGGAAGTGGAGCTAGTTATACCATCAGTGGTCTTGCCACTGGAACCTATACCTATACGGTTACCAATGCATCTTTGTGTACATCAGCTGCTTCCGGCAATGTTGTAGTGAATGCTCCACCTACAAATCCTTCGGCACCCATAGTTGGAACTATAACCCAGCCAAGTTGTACTTTGGCAACAGGAAGTGTACTTTTTTCAGGACTTCCGGCCACCGGAACTTGGACACTTACCCGCACTCCGGGTGGAAATACCACAACGGGAGCCGGAATTACGTCAACGATTTCCGGACTGGCGGCAGGCACATACACTTATACGGTTACCAATGCAGCCGGATGCACTTCTGTAGCTTCATCAAACATTGTAATCAATGCCCAACCTTCAATTCCAACGGTTCCAACCGTAGGTCCCATCACTCAAACCACTTGTACAGTAGCTACCGGAAGTGTATTTTTATATGACTTACCTGCTACCGGTAATTGGACCATTACTCAACTGCCCGGTGGGTCAACCACCACTGGAACAGGAACAGGAAGTACCATCACCGGACTCGTACCCGGCACCTATACTTTTACCGTTACCAATTCTTCCGGATGCGTTTCCAGTGCAACAACCAATATTGTAATCAACTCTCAACCCATACCTCCTACTCCAATAATTTCACAAAACGGTCTGTTGCTTTCATCCAATGCAGTTACAGGTAATCAATGGTATAATGCCTCAGGTTCTATTGTGGGTAGCACAAACCAAAACTACACGGTTACAGCCAATGGTAGTTATTATGTGATTGTTACTGTAAACGGTTGTAGTTCCAGTCCATCTAACACCATTGTCATTAATAATGTCGGTATTGAAACCATTGACAATAACAGGGTAATAAAAATTTACCCCAATCCTGTCAATAATGAGTTAAGCATTGAAATTGTTAATGGAACTGAATTGGTCGGATATGAAATTCTGAATTATACAGGTCAGTTGGTTTATAAAGGAAATCTGGTTAACAAAACCACCGTTCAAACCGCCGGTTTTGCTGCAGGTGTGTATCTTATTAAACTTGAAAACGGAAAGACCTTTGAGTTTAAAAAGATTTTTAAAGAGTAATTTCTATTTTAGGATTGATGGGTAGCAACCTATTTTATCAAAAAGCTGTCAAGAAATACGACAGCTTTTTGAATTTGTAAACTTTGCTTATTTTAATACTATGAAATATTACAATGTCCATACCCATCATCCCGCTTTAGATGAAAGCAAAGGCATCATTTCATATTTCTCAAACCATATTCCTGAATTGGTCGGGAACAAAATAAGCCATTACCTCTCTACAGGAATTCATCCCTGGCATATCTCGCCCTGTTGCTTTCCTTTGGAATTAAAACTCATGGAAGGCATATCCGGAATGAAAAATTTTCTTGCCATTGGCGAATGTGGTTTGGATAAATTAGCCGAAACTTCATGGGATTTACAAAATGAGGTTTTGATTGAGCAAGTTAAGCTTTCAGAAAAAATCCATAAACCCATCATCATTCATTGTGTAAAAGCCTTTCAAGAAATATTAAATATCCGAAATCAATTAAAATGCAAACAAAAATGGATTTTTCATGGGTTTCAGGGAAACACCTTAACCGCCTTGCAACTAATTCAGCAAGATTGTTACCTTTCTTTTGGAAAAGCACTTTTAGAAAATCGACCCAAGACTAAAGAAGCATTACAAAACATCCCTTTGGATAAGGTTTTTCTTGAAACCGATGCTGCTGAAATACATATTTCTGATGTTTATAGCGTTGCTGCTGAAATAAAAAAGATTTCGATGAATCAGCTACAAAATCAAATTGAAAATAATTTTAAACTCGTATTTTTGTGCCCATGATTCATACACCGGATTGGCAATCACGAACGGCTCTGCTAATTAATAAAAATAATGTCGAAAGACTAAAGAACGCCCATGTTTTAGTTGCAGGACTGGGTGGTGTTGGAGGAATGGCAGCAGAAATGATTTGCCGTGCCGGAGTTGGCAATATGACCATCATGGATGGCGATGCCATTCAACCTTCTAATAAAAACCGTCAAATCTTAGCACTTACTTCAACAGAAAACATGGGAAAAGCGGTTTTAATGGAAAAGCGCTTATTAGACATTAACCCTGAAATCAATCTCAGAGTATTCCCACATTACATGAAAGATCAACCCATGATTGATTTGCTTAGTTATCCTTATGATTATGTTGTTGATGCCATTGACACCCTTTCCCCAAAAATTTACCTTTTATTCCATGCGGTTCAATTGAAACATAGGATAGTGAGCTCCATGGGTGCCGGAGGAAAATTAGATCCTTTGCAAGTTCAAATAGCTGATTTGTCGAAAACCTATACTTGTGCCTTGGCTTTTGACATTAGAAAACGATTGAGAAGATTAGGTGTTAACGAAGGTATTAAAGCTGTATTCTCTCCGGAGCCGGTTTCACAAAGCTCCCTAAAAGTAGTTGAAGGCGAAAAGAACAAGAAATCAATGGTGGGAACCATTTCCTATATGCCTGCGGTCTTTGGATGCATCTGTGCCTCGGTAGTTGTTAGGGATTTAATTGAAAGTACTAATGAATAAATTTGAAACCCATGCATGGTGAGCCCAAATTATATGAAAAATTCAAAGCATTAAACATCGCTTTTGATTATTACGAACATCCTCCTGCTCCAACGGTTGCCATAGCTTCGCAGTATTGGAAGGACATTGACTCTGCTCATTGCAAAAATCTGTTTTTTAGAAATCATAAAGGTGATCGCCATTATTTGGTGGTGATTGACTATAAACAAGATTTATCCATTCGCGACCTTGAACAAAGACTTAAACAAGGGAAACTGACATTTGCTTCCCCTGAGCGCATACAACGTTATCTGGGTTTAACTCCAGGCTCCGTGACCCCTTTCGGAATCATAAACGACCCTAATCATCACGTTAAGTTGTTTTTAGATAAGAATTTGCTCCTTCAGAAAAAACTAACTTTTCATCCATGCATTAATACAGCTTCTCTGGTTATCCATTTGGATGATTTCATTAAGTTTGTGGAAAATTGCGGTAACGAATTTGAATTCACTGAATTATATTGAAACAGAGGAATTAAGCTCAACATTTTTAGAATGGTTTTAATTTCTTACTAAATTTGCAAAGTACGAGAAACTACCATTATGCATTGTTTTATAAAACGCACCTTTTCCCTATTCATCCTATTCCTATTTTTTCCCTTGATTTCTTATTGCCAAAAAAATGAAATTTCAATTTCAGGGCAGATTAAGGGATTAAACAATCAATCTTTGATATTATATCAGTACCATGGCGACCAGATAAAACCCATTGACACCATTACAACCGATACCCAAGGGAACTTTTTACATAACTTAAGCCATAATGTAATCCCCGGTTTGTACAACCTTTCCTTGGGTAATCCTGAGGGTGGAAAAACCCGGAACTCAAAACCTCAAAGTATTGATTTAGTGATCAATAATGAAAACATTAGGTTTACAACCCTTTATACAGCGCTTTTGGATAGTATTATCTTTCATGAATCCCTTGAAAATCAACTGTGGTATGAATATCTTAAGAAAAAGGAAGTCTATCGAAAAAGAACTGATCTGTTGAACTCACTGCAACTTAATTACCCCCTTCATAATGCATTTTACGATCAGGTTAAAGTTGAACAGGAGAGCAATCAAAAGGAATTTAATGAATATCTGGTTAATCTGAATTCCAAGCATTCAAAATTACTGGCATGCCGTTTTGCCAATCTTGATTTTCCACTCATAGTCCCTAATCATGTTTCTTCAACCAACTTGAATGACTATCAAACTTCGCATTTTTGGGATCATGTGGATTTCACCGATTCTACCTTGGTTTATTCCGATTTATTTGCTAAGAAAATCATTGATTGGTTTGGGTATTTCAACAACAAAAATTGGGATAAATTTAAAATTGAAAACGAGTTTATTAAAGCAACTGAAATATTAATGAATAAGGTCAAAATAAATCCCACTTTGCTTGACTTTAGCACGTATTATTTGTTTGAGGGCTTTGATAAACTTGGATTCTCTATGGCTTTATGTAAATTGGCCTCTTTTAATACCGATGAAAGTTGTTCCGAAAAACAGTTCTCCGATTATTTTGCCGAGCAACTCAACAGTTATACCGCATTTGGTATTGGCAATGTGGTCCCTGACATCGATTTTGTTAATGCCGAGGGTATCAGTTACCGTATATCAGATATTCAATCGGAATACACTTTGCTGCTTTTTTGGGGCACATGGTGTCCGCATTGCGAAGCTTTATTACCCAAAATCAGAGACTTATATAACTTCGGATTAACGAGAAGTAAAATGGAAGTACTTGCCTTTGCCGTTGACACCTCTAAAACTGCATTTAACGAAACCATTCAAAAGTATAAATACAATTGGTTAAACACCTCTGATTTTAAAGGATGGGAAAGCCCTATAGTTGCTCAGTACCATGTGTTTGCCACGCCCACTTTAATAATCCTGGATAAAAACCGAAAAGTGATTTCACGTCCAACCAACTTCGATCAATTGCTATGGAAAGTTAAAACCTTAATTCAACCTTAGGATATGGCTAGAAGAAAGAAAAAACTAAGAAAAAAAACCAAGTACTATAAAGTAGCTTTTAAAATTACCGGCAACCAAAAGAAAATAGCCGAAAGATATACCTTGGTTCACAAAACCACCATGACTAAACTGATTAAAAAGTCTTTAAAGTATTATTTAGATCGTTTTGGCGAAAAACTACCTGTAGATCAAAATCACATCAGCAAAAACCAGCTGGAACTGTTTTAAACTATTTCAACTCCCCTTTTTTCCACTTTTCTTTGTCCATTAAGTTTCCGGCTTCGGTATAATGTTTCCATTTACCATTTTTCTGACCTTTTTTAAACTTCCCTTCTATCTTCAAAACGCCACTATCGTAATAATACTCACAATCGCCATAAGGTTGACCTTCATCGTATTCAATCATGGCTTTTCGCTCTCCATTCTGATAAAACTCATGGTACTTATCTACAATTTTATCTTTTTCGAAAGAAACCTTGGCTTTTACCGTTGATTTGTCGTTATCGTAATAGAATATAGCAGAACCATTTGCTTGACCGGATTTATAATTTACTGAGCTTTTTATTTTTCCGTCTTTATAATACTCCCTCACCAGTCCATCTATATAATTTCCGACAATTCGTCCTTCGAAAGTGGAACCGGAATCGGCGGAGGTAAATTTAAAAGGACCATCATTCACTAACATCTGCGGTGGAAGCTGTGGTTTAAATACCAAAAGTTCGATTTCCTTATTGTAAGTTTGATCCGCATCTTTTTCAAATTCCTCTAAAGTTGCATCCTTGAATGCGTCGGGATTATGTTCTGTAATTAAAGTGGTTTTGAAATACTTTCCATCCGAAACCAATTGGAAACCAATTCTTGCAAAGCTGATAATCAAGTCCTTATTATTATGAATTCCTTCTTTTTTAGCCTGATTTGAATAATAATATAAATGAGAATACAACTTGGGCATTTGAATAAATGCCGTAACGTTCGCTTTTGAGTCAAATTTATCCATAAAATCCATAAATGCCTTATTCTTAACCAAGGTATTCCCTTTAATATAATCGTCAATAATATCCATCAAGGCGGAAGGAGAATTGCTAAAAACCACAAAATCGTCAATAAAAGTATAATATGGTTTTTCCAGTTGAGCGAACATTTTCCCGAAGAACAGTTTGAATAAGCCTTTAATTTCCACATAATGAATATCATAATTCTGATAATGTGCAATTTCAAATTTTATAGGTAGCTTTTTTCTAACCTGGCTTTCTATATGCTCCATTCCTTTTTTGGCATCCTCCATGTTTTTTGAATGAATTACCGCAATCATGTCGTTTTCCTTTGCATTTGCGGTTGGAGGCATTTTCACCATGGCAATTTCGGAGCCTATCCACTTGGCAAAATCCTCTTTTAAATCAATCTTCAAGTACTTTTCAATTTTCTGAAGAACGCTGTTATAACTTTCATAATCTCCTTGTTTTTCAGAAGAATATATGCTGATCAACTTTTCTTGCAAATCCATATAATCAGAAAAACCAATAGAAACATATAATGCGGCTTGGTTGGAAATCACTTCCATGGCTTTTAACTTTCCCGGACTTACACTCGCCATGGCTTTGATATAAGAAGGTAAGCTATCGTAAATACCCACAGCACCTTTAAAACTCAATCTATCGTTTTCCAGATTTACGTTAAATGCAGAGTAAATTAAAGACTTAGAAAGGGATGTTGCCAATGGAGAATCTTCCGACATATAATATCTTAAGAATGGAGTAACTTGAGTAAAGTTGAAATAAAAGTTAAACAAGCTTCCCCCACTGATTTCATCCTTAACTAAAGTAAATGAATTGTTTTTTGCCCAAAAATCCTGATTGCTGCTTTTCAAACTGTGTCTTAAAATGCTTTCATTATAGCTGCAAATCAGCAAATTTTCGATAAACGCCAGATAAATTTTCTTCCCTGTCAATTGATCGGTAAGCATGGTTACTTCCTGACCTGAAAAATCCGTCTTATCCATGTTATAATTATAATACGACAATATGCCTTTAAGGTAATCTTTGATAAAAGTGATTTTGGATCCTTTTTTCAAATCCAAGACAAAAAGAAAGTCGTAATTATTTCCTTCAATCATGTGGGCCGAAATAAGCAACTGCCTCTCGCTCATGAGCATATCCAGAGTAGAATTCCCATTAATTAAAGAATCCAATGTGGAGGCATTCTTATTTATTTCCTTGAACTTTGGCGAAGTAATCAAATGTTTCCACATATTACTTTGGCTCAATGTTTTCCACCCTTTTGTTGAATTATTGGTTTCGATAATATAAATGGCATCATTGGGAACCACACTAAATGCGTTTCTTTTACCAACGGAACCAAATAAAAACCATACAACTACGGCAGAAATCGCTAAAAAAAGGACAATAAAAAAAATGATAAAAAACTTCTTTGTCTTGCTCATGATGTAAATGAATTTATTGAGTCAAAATTAATGCAAAAATGAATATTAAAAAAATCATTTTCGAATGAGCCGACTGAATTTTACTTCAACTGGAGAGATAACTAAAGAATTAAACTTTCTATTTCAATTTTAAGATTTGGCAGGTGATTAATTATTATCCCCCAAATATTTTCATCCGAAATATTATCATAGGCATGAATAATTTGATTTCTTAAACCAACAATTTTCTTGGCATTTTGAATTGGAGTTTCGGGATCCAAGATTAAAATTCGATTCATTGCTTCCCCAATAATTTCTAAATCTCTTTCAATTGCCCTTTTTAGCAAAGTATCTTTTATATAATCTTCAAATCGCCTTTCACGATTGAGAAAATAGGAATCTATTTCATCAATTGCCAATTTTATGTCGTATAGATATTTAAGCACTTTTTCGTTCATAAAATAATTGTTTTTCCCTATAGATCGGAAGATCGTCGTGTAGGGAAAGAGTGTTCAGAGCCGTATGATTTTTGGTGGT